>JAFUYA010000012.1 GCA_017477025.1 Bacteroidales bacterium
CAAGCCACCCAATGTCCTATCGTAACAACAGCATCCTTAAAAATACCTCCGGCTATACTGCCTGACAGAAACATTGCACTTTGAAAAAATCCGAACAAAAAAGCCATCAATAACGCACGTTCAATTTTTATTGTCTTCTGCAATCCGCAGGTTATGCCGACAGTAAAGCAATCCATCGCCAGAGCAACTCCCAACAGCAACGTTTCTATGAAAAATCCTATACTAAACATCATATATCTCTTTGGTTAATATTATGAAATCATCCTTACTCATTTGTTCAGGACGCAATGTAAGATACTTTTGCTCCACTTTTTCCAAACTCATCTGCAACGGTTTAAGACTCTGGCGTAACATTTTTCGTCTCTGATTGAAGGACGTTTTAACGACACGTACAAAATCCGATTCACTAACTCCTAAATCCGATATATTATTTCTTTTTAAGCGAATAACAGCACTCTGAACTTTAGGCGGCGGATTAAACACTTGATTGGAAACCGTAAACAAATACTCCCTGTCATAAAAGGCGGATAAAAGGACAGATAATATTCCGTAAGTTTTACTGCCTTGTTTTGCAACTATCCTGTCTGCTACTTCTTTTTGAAACATACCTACAACTTCATCAATCATAAACTTATTTTCAAACACCTTGAAAAGAATCAAATTAGATATGTTATAAGGGAAATTACCTATCAAAGAAAAATTATCCCCGCAAAACAAATCATTTAAGGAAATATTCAGAAAATCTCCCTCAATGATTTTACCCTCCAATTGTCGAAAATTAGCATTCAGATATTCCACACTTTCAGAATCTATCTCTACGACTTTGAAATCATCAACTCTATTTATAAGATATTTGGTCAGAACACCCATACCTGCCCCAATCTCCAAAACCTTGGATCTATTTTGCAAAGAATCTACAATTTTCAGAGCTATATCCTCATCAGTCAGAAAATGTTGTCCTAGAAATTTTTTAGCCCTAACTTCTTTCATCTTGAATTTTCTTTCTTAAGCCGCTTTTTTACTTCTTGTAACGATATTCTTTCACACAAATTTACGTAGATACTATGATGGACACTCACTTGCTTTTCTTTAGGCGGAGGGGTCATATAATCACCGTACAACAAAGTCAGATACTCATGCCAACCGCTCGGAATTTTTATATCCAGTGTTTCAAAAATCCCGTCTGTCATCTTATCAAACCATTCACAGCGGAATATACATCCTTTGGCTGTAGTCAAACTTACGCATTTATCCCCTTTGTTATCGGTAAATGATTTCTCAAAATCAAGAAACATCTGCAGGTATTGTTTCTTTGCAGTGTCAGAGAATTTACTTCTAAGAGCAATCCAGAAAGTTACGAATCTAAACTGACACAAATATTTCAACATCCGTTTTGTCGCATTCTTAGAAATAGTAGTCTGATACCTACGAAATAGTTTCCGTGCCTTAATCTGATTCCGAACCATTGCATTATCATCGTAGGAAAATCTGTCAATAGGAAAAACATCAATATAGACACCGGTCAGATGCTCAAAACGTTCTTTTTCCCAAATAGTTGAACTCTTATCCACTATCTTGGCAAAAGACAGATAATAACCGTCTTCAGATAAAGACTGTATATAATATCCTTTTCGCTCAATTTCATCATTCAGTGTAAAAAGTCGTTCATAATCTTCCCTGTACATATATACGTCTATATCGTCATCCCAAGGAATAAATCCATGATGCCGAACCGTGCCTAAAAGCGTACCTCCACATACAAAATATCGTAAATTATACTGCTCAAAAAAAGAAACGGTATCTTTGAACATTGCAAGCAATTTCTCCTGCATAGGACTCAACGTATGTTCTTCCATATTATCGCCGATTGTTTTTGTAAAGTAAAATACTATTTTCCTATTTGATGTTATAGTTTCTTATATTTAATAATCCCTACATATGATAGAAGTACAACATTCATCATCAAAGCATAGATTATGGCAGGTATAGCAATGACAGAATTATTGAATATGAACGGGGAAGAAGCAATCGCAATAGCTCCTGCTGCATTTTGCATCCCTATTTCTATGACAATTGTACGTCGTTGCTGCTTTTGTAATCGAAAAATCACCGACAAAACAAAAGCAACACTTGTAGATACTATAAGCAATGCTGTAACCACGCTACCGAGAAGAAGAAAATTATCCTTAATACATGCAAAATTTTGTATAAAAAATACTCCTGCCAGAAGCATTAGTAAGGGAAAAGCACATTTACCCAATATTTTTTCAATCTTATGTGCCATAAATTCTTTTTTATACTTCAACAACATACCTATGACTATTGGAAGAAACATAAGTAATAAGTTTTGTACAAGTAAATTTTTCACAGGCAAATGAATATCTGCAGTCAGAGCTGTATCAATGTTTCTGACCGTCATACTCATAATAAGGGGTAAGGTAAAAAGAGTTATTATACTCGAAAAGGCAGTTAATGAAACACTCAAAGCAACATCACCTTTAGCCAAATATGAAAATACATTACTACTACTTCCTCCCGGAGAACAGGCAATAAGCATCAACCCTACAAAAAACAAAGAAGGTAATTCGAATGCCAATCCCAAAACTAATGCAATCAACGGCAAAAGAACGATCTGCCCGAATAAACCTATAAGCATTATTTTCGGTTTTCTGAGAATCAAAAGAAAGTCTTCCAATCGCAAGGTCAGTCCCAATTGAAACATCAACAATGTCAATATAGGAATAACAATTATGACACTATTCATATTAGTCCTAAATTTTCAATAAAATCATATTTCTTTTTTTGCAAAAGTACAAAATAATTTCTTATCACTCCCCTTTATAACCACGATTTCTGTATAATATCGGGTATTTCTTTCATACAATGCTTTCTTGATTAACATTTTTGGTGAAATATTTTACATTTCCATTACAAAAACATACTTTCTAATTTTGCAATCAAATGATAAAAGAGAAAACATTCTTTATTCTGTATGAAAGAATCGTCTTTACGACAAGAATGTTGAACTTCAATACATAAATCTACAATAATACAACAATAAATTCAAAGAAAGAAGAAATAATATCGTTTAAAACAAATACCAAAAATTAATTAATAACAATTGACATAAGAAAAACAGAGATAACAAAATTGCGAATCTTGATAACATATTAACAAACAAAAAGTCTGTTTTTTTTCATTGTTTGTTGAAAATTTTCATAACTTTGCAACTTCATTTTCGTTTTTTATAGAAACTGAGGAAAACAAGTGAAAAAACAAAATAATAAATAAACCAAAATGACAAAAGTTATTAAAATACCTAAGGGTTTGGATATTCATTTATTCGGTGAGGCTGAAAAAAAAGTCAAAACCGTAGATGAAAATCTTTTCGCTTTAAAACCCTTGGACATTGTAGGTATTACACCGAAACTTTTGGTAAAAGAAGGCGATAATGTGCAGGTCGGCAGTCCTGTTTTCTTTATCAAACAAAATCCTAAGGTGAAATTCGTTTCTCCTGTTTCAGGACAGATAACCGAAATAGTAAGAGGCGAAAAGCGTGTAATACAAGAGATTCGTATCAAATCAGACGGTGCGGACAATGCCGCTGATTTCGGCAAGCAATCCATAGCGGAATTAAGCAGTGAGCAGATTAGAGAAAAGATGTTGGAAAGTGGTGTTTGGACATTGTTGCGTCAGCGTCCTTACGACATTATTCCTGATGCTGAAGCTTTACCTGAATACATTATTGTGAAAGGTTTTGATTCTGCTCCTTTAGCTCCTGATTACAACTTGTTGGTAAAAGGAGAAAAGGCTGCAATGCAGGTCGGTATTGACGCATTAAAGAAACTTACTTCCAAAACTTTGTATCTTTCTTTGAATAAAGAATCAGGCGAAGAAATATCTTCATTGCAGAATATAGAAAAAATTGTCTTTGAAGGCAAACATCCTTATGGTAACGTGTCCGTTCAGGCTGAAAAGATTTCTCCTATAAACAAAGGTGAGAGAATTTGGTATTTGACGGTGCAGGATTTAGTTGTCATAGGCAGATTGTTTTTGGACGGAAAGTATTATAATAAAAAGGTTATCGCTTTAACGGGTGAGGAAGTAAAGAATCCTTGCTACTATGAGGTAACACGCGGACAAAATATTGCATCTTTGGTAAATGATAATGTAACGGATAAGAACCTCCGTTATATAAGCGGCAATGTTTTGACGGGAACAAGAATTGAAAAGAACGGTTATTTAGGCTATCACGACAATCAGATAACCGTTATAGAAGAAGGTGATTACAAACAGGGATTGGGTTGGATGATGCCGAATGTTAAGCGTTTTAGTATCTCCAAAACATTCCTTAAAGGTTTCACTGCGTTTTGTTCAAAGAAACCTGTTCATATTGATTCCAACTTACACGGTTCGCAAAGGGCATATATTTTCACCGGCGATTTTGAAAAAGTAATGCCGATGGATATATATCCTATGCAACTTATAAAAGCGTGTCTTGCAAAGGATATTGACCGTATGGAAGAGTTAGGAATTTATGAAGTGGATGCTGAGGATTTCGCTCTTTGTGAAGTTATTGACGTTTCCAAGACGGATGTTCAGCAAATAATCCGTAACGGTTTGGAATTGATGAGAGAACAAGGTCTTTAGTTAGTAATTAAGAAATTAGAGTCTTTAGGACTTTAATTGTAGATATAAAAAGAAAATAGAAATGAACTTTGTAGAGAAATTCTTTGAACAAAACAGAGAAAAGGTAGCAAAAGGGCAGAAATTACATTGGCTTGCCTCTACTTTTGAAGCCTTTGAAAGTTTTTCGTTCGTAAGTAATAAGACGGCAAAGACAAAAGGTGCTCATTTCAGGGACGGAATAGATTCTAAAAGAGCAATCATCGTTGTTGTCATTGCCTTAATACCTGCATTGTTATTCGGTATGTACAATGTAGGTTGGCAACATTTCAACGCTTTGGGACAAGTTTGTCAAACGAGATTTTGGCAAATTTTCTTCTACGGCTTTTTAAAAGTATTGCCGATGATAGTTATTTCATACGTTGTCGGATTGTTTATAGAGTTTATGTTTGCTCAAATCCGCAATGAAGAAGTTAATGAAGGTTATTTGGTAACGGGATTATTAATTCCTATGATTGTTCCACCGACAACACCGCTTTGGCAGTTGGTTTTGGCAGTTATCTTCGGTACTTTGATAGGTAAGGAAGTATTCGGCGGAACGGGAATGAACTTTATGAATCCTGCTTTGGTAGCAAGAGCATTCTTATTCTTTGCTTACCCTTCTCAGATGTCCGGAGATATGGTTTGGATTTGCGATATGCCGGACGGAGTAACCGGTGCCACACCTTTGGGAGAAATGTTGGCCGGAGCAACTCTTCCTGCTGCAAGTGTATGCGACATGATTTGCGGATTTATACCCGGTTCCGTTGGAGAAACATCTTTGATTGCCATACTAATCGGAGCATGTTTGTTGTTATGCACGGGTATTGCTTCTTGGAGGATAATGCTTTCCATTTTCTGCGGTGGAGCAGTGATGGGTATTATCTTCAATCTGATAGGTGCTAATGCTTATATGCAGATGCCTTTCTGGTATCATTTCTTACTTGGCGGATTTGCTTTCGGAGCAGTGTTTATGGCTACTGATCCCGTAACGGCTGCCCACACAAATAAAGGAAAATATATATACGGTTTCTTAATCGGATTGTTGGCTGTTCTTATCCGTGTAGTAAATCCTGCATACCCTGAAGGTATGATGTTGGCAATACTTCTTATGAACGTATTTGCACCGTTGATTGACTACTATGTAGTGGATGCTAACATCAAGAGAAGAAAAAAACGTATGGCAACGGCAACTGACAAAAAATAGGAGGGTAAGGATATGAAGAATTTTAGTAATAAGTACATATATATATATTCTACCGTGTTGGTATTGGTGGTTGCTACCGTATTGGCTTTGGTTGCAGTAGGCTTAAAACCTTTCCAACAAAAGAATATTAAAGCAGAACAGATGCAACAATTGCTTTCTTCTGCGGGAATCAATGTGGAAAGAAACGTTGCGGAAGAAAATTATAATAAATACATCGTTGCAGAATACACTGTAAATAGTAACGGAGAAGTCATTGACGAATATTCCGACGCAAAACAGGTAAAAGGAGATGACAGACCGTTTGAAATAAACGTTAAGGCACAATATAAATCTTTTAAGGCAGGAAATACGGACAAAGTAAAACTTCCTGTTTATGTCTGCAAAAAAGAAAACGGTGAAATGACATACATCGTTCCCGTTCGCGGAGCAGGTCTTTGGGGAGATATATGGGGTAATGTTGCTTTCAAAAGCGATTTGAATACCGTTGAAGGAGTTGTCTTTGACCACGAAAGTGAAACTCCGGGATTAGGTTCAAAGATCACCGATGACCCTGCTTTTGCACAGAGTTTCATAAACAAGACAATCTTTGACGGGGACAGTTTTGTCAGTGTCAAAGTTATCAAACGTATAGGTACTGATAACCCTCATGCTGTGGATGCTTTGAGTGGTGCAACCTTAACTTCCAACGGTGTTTCCGCTATGATAGAAGATTGTTTGAAGTTCTATTTACCTTATTTCAAAACATTAAAAAAGTAAGACGGATATGAGCAGTACAAATAAACAGAAAGACCCGTTGTTCGGTCCGAGAGATATGAAATTATTAAAGACTCCGTTTTCAAAAGAAAATCCTATCATCGTACAGGTTCTTGGTATCTGTTCTGCTTTGGCAGTTACGGTAAAATTGCAACCTGCTGTTGTCATGGCAATATCAGTAACGGTAGTCATTATGATGAGTAACCTTATCATATCATTATTGAGAAATACAATTCCGCCGCGTATCCGTATCATTGTTCAGTTGGTGGTCGTTTCATTCCTTGTAATCATCGTTGATCAGGTATTGAAAGCATTTGCATACGATGTAAGCAAACAACTTTCGGTATATGTCGGATTGATTATTACCAACTGTATAGTTATGGGACGTTTGGAAGCCTTTGCTATGGGTAACAAACCTTGGCCTTCCGTTCTTGACGGATTAGGAAACGGATTGGGTTACGGTATTATATTAGTTATTGTCGGCTTTATAAGAGAGTTATTCGGTAGCGGTACTCTTTGGGACGTAAGAATAATGCCTGAAGGATACGTTCCTAACGGTCTTATGGTAATGCCTGCAATGGCTTTGATACTTTTGGGTATCATCATTTGGATACACAGAGGCAGAAACAAAGAATTACAAGAAAACGAATAGGAGGGCTAAAGTATGGAAGCATTAAATATATTTATCAAGTCAATATTTATTGACAATATGATATTTGCCTTTTTCCTTGGTATGTGTTCATACTTGGCAATATCAAAGACGGTTAAAACTTCTATGGGATTAGGCTTGGCGGTAACTTTTGTACTTGTTATCACCGTACCTGTCAATTATCTTATTGACAAATATCTTTTGCAGGAAGGAGCTTTAAGTTGGATAAGCAGTAGTTTTGCAAACATTGATTTGAGTTTCCTTTCGTTCATCATCTTTATTGCCGTTGTTGCAGGTATAGTTCAGTTGGTGGAAATGTTTGTTGAGCGTTACTCACCTTCCCTTTATGCACAATTAGGAATATTTTTGCCTTTGATAGCAGTGAATTGTGCTATTTTGGGCTGTTCTCTATTTATGCAGAAAAGAGATTATTCAAATATCGGCGAAGTATT
Organism: Bacteroidales bacterium; assembly: GCA_017477025.1. Classification (GTDB taxonomy): domain Bacteria; phylum Bacteroidota; class Bacteroidia; order Bacteroidales; family P3; genus Scybalousia_A. The sequence goes on from JAFUYA010000012.1 coordinate 7,727, forward strand.
CTCTTTCGCATTGGGAAGCGGTATTGGTTGGCTGTTGGCTATCATAGGCATTGCGGCAATAAGTGAGAGATTGAAATACATTAACATTCAGCCTGCATTGAAGGGTTTGGGAATAGCGTTCATTATTACGGGATTGATGGCTATGGCTTTCCAGGCATTCAGCGGTATTAAACTATAAGGAGGACAAGAGATGCAAATAGTTTTAAGTATAATAATATTTTTGATTATAGTTTTGCTGTTGGTAACAATGCTTTTGGTGGCAAGAAAGAAACTTGTACCGTCGGGCAATGTTACAATCAATATCAACGGCAAGAAAGACGTTACCGTACAAACAGGATCTTCACTTCTTTCTACCCTTGCGGAACAGAAAATTTTCTTACCTTCTGCCTGCGGTGGTAAAGGTTCTTGCGGTCAATGCAAATGCCAGGTACTTGAAGGCGGTGGAGAAATTCTTCCGACGGAGAAAGCCCATTTTTCTCGCAAAGAACAAGAGAATCATTTCCGTTTGGGGTGTCAGGTAAAAGTGAAAAACGATATGAAGATTCAGATTCCTGAATCTGTTTTGGGAGTTAAGGAATACGAATGTACGGTTATTTCCAATAAGAACGTTGCTACGTTTATCAAAGAGTTCAAAGTGCAGTTGCCTGAGGGTACTCACATGGATTTCTTACCGGGTTCGTATGCACAGATTAAGATTCCTGCATTCCAAATCAACTATTCCGATTATGATAAATCTCTTATCGGTGATGAATACTTACCTTCTTGGGAGAAATTCAAGATGTTTGATTTGAAATGTACTAATTCAGAACCTACAATTCGTGCTTATTCAATGGCTAACTACCCTGCAGAAGGTAATGTCTTTATGTTGACGGTACGTATTGCCACCCCACCGTTCAAACCGGACAGAAGCGGATTTATGAATGTTAATCCTGGTATTGCATCTTCTTACATATTCAGTTTGAAACCTGGTGATAAGGTAATAATGAGCGGTCCTTACGGAGATTTCCATCCTCATTTTGATACTAAGAATGAAATGATTTGGGTCGGTGGCGGTGCAGGTATGGCTCCGTTGAGAGCTCAAATTATGCACATGGCAAAAACTCTTCACACTACGGACAGACAGATGCACTATTTCTATGGTGCAAGAGCGTTGAATGAAGTTTTCTATTTGCAGGACTTCTTAAATTTGGAGAAAGAGTTTCCTAACTTCAAATTCCATTTGGCTCTTGACCGCGAAGATCCTGCTGCAGATGCTGCAGGAGTTAAATACACGGCAGGCTTTGTTCATAATGTCATGTATGAAACATATCTTAAAAACCATGAAGCTCCTGAGGATATTGAATACTACATGTGCGGTCCTGGACCGATGTCCAAAGCCGTTACAACTATGCTTGACAATTTGGGAGTACCTGAAGAAAACATTATGTACGACAACTTCGGCGGTTAATTACCGTAACGGCATAATAGTTGCATATCAGAATGCAGAGTATAAAAAATATACTCTGCATTCTTTTTATCTATAATCTTGTTAATTCAAAATTTCTTCGTACTTTTGCAGACATTATTCTTAAATAAGAACTATTATGAACAAGTTAGTTTTATCATTAATATTGCTATTAAGTTGTTTTTGTGCATGTACGAAAAAGGATAAAACTTCAGCAGAGAATCAGCAAATAGAGAACGAGGTTGTAATAAGAGCCACACGGTTACACAACAAAAAACAATCCACCGGAGCAAGATATACAATCTACAGATACAACATCAGAGCGAAGTAGATTTTGGTATTGGGATTATAGTAAAACGGAAGCAGAAAAGATAAGTGAGGCAGAAGCAAAATTACCGAACTTCAACGATATGACTGAAGCAGAAACTTGGTTAATGAGAACATTGGAGTTGGACACTTATGAGTATGTATTTATAAAAAATTATCATAAGATTTTTGCAGTTCTTAATAAATATCCACAACAAAGTTTGGATTATTCTTTTCAAAGATTGCAGCAAAAGTTTGATTGTTTTAGAGTAACAACCTCCGAGGATAAAAGATTTAGATGTTATACCGTGCCGATACCTTTTATGCGTTGTGACGCTGCGTCCATTGTATATTATCAATATTTAAACGATGCAGACAGTGTTTGTCATTTTATAGAGGATACTGTTTTTTGGTTGATGGATAATATAAAATCTTTTGATGCAAAAGACCGAACAATATATGTAATTAACCGATATGATCCGCATAGCGGACATACACATTGCAGTTGTGATTTCAATATATCATTGATTGCTTTTTCTGTATCTAAAAATAAATTAGTTCCTGAAAAGATCTTTCCTCCATTAAAGAGCGGAAAGAAATCATCAGATATAGAAGAAATTTATGATCATGAGTGTTGGAATAATCTATTTGGCAAAAATGCCGATAAAAAGCAGAGATTTTATTTTGATGAAGCAAACTTACAATATTATGTCCTTATAAATTCTACGTTTTGTAAATGGTGGCCGAATAGAAATGAAGAAGGTATAAAATATGCCGTATATACATGGAACGGAGAGAATTTTGATAAAAAAGAAATACGTTCTAAAAAACTCAATAAGTAAATGAAAACATATTATCACTAAACCCCTGTCTGAAATTTGTCAGTTTTGATAAATAAAAGTTGCCTTGTAATTATTAATAACTTTTATTGAAAGCGACATTTTATGAACTTGTTTTCATAAAATGATTCTGTGAAACGCCTCTTTAAAGAAATAAAACGTTGTTTTATCTTTGATTGAATGCACAACGAGTTACCGAAATCAGAATTGGTCATATATGCAAATATTACAGACGCTTACCAAAGTAACTTTCTTGGGGACGATGATGATTTAGGCGAAGGTTATTGGTATTAATACCTAAACATAAATAAATATCAAAAAATTGTCTATTAATGGCAATAAAAGATATGGATTTCCGGATGCGGAGAAATTTTCTTAATGATTTTGATAAAAAAGTGCGTGATTTCTGTCATTTTCTTAATGATTTCTGTCGTTTTTTTAATGATTTTTGTGAAAATCATACTGATTTTTTTCTGTTGTATTCTTATCAATATTATTTCATCTGATATGCCGTTTATTATTTAGTATTTTTTAGACGTTTTTGCGGAAAATTTGTCTAAATAATATAATTTTGTAATTCCTTTTAATAAAATTTCATTCGCAATGAAAAGATTTCTTTTCGGTATTATGTGTTTTTGTTGCACTGCCAACCTGTTTTCCCAAAAGGTTTGGTCTTTGGAAGAGTGTATAAACTATGCACGGCAGAACAATCTGTCAGTTAAACTTTCCAGATTGAACGATACTTTGGCTCAGGACAACATCCTCACTGCCGAGGCGGGATATTATCCTTCGCTTTCTTTTTCTTCGGGACAGAATTTCACATATACAAATGACATCGGGGAAGGTGTCTATAACGGTACTTACGGCTTGAATGCCAATATGAATATTTATGACGGCGGAAAGACGTATAACAACATTAAACAGAAGAATCTTGCCGGTGAGATTGCATCCATTGAAGTCAAACAGGCGGAAGATAACATTATGTTGTCAATCCTTCAGACTTATATCCAAATTCTTTACGCCAAGGAAGCCATCAGCACCGCAGAAGCCAATTTGGAATTAAGCAATAAGACACTTGAACGTGCCAATGCGATGTATAAAGCAGGCAGTATCTCTTCGGTGGATGTTGCGGTATTGGAAAGTGAAAACGCTTCGTATAACTACCGTGTTATTGAGGCACAAAACACTTATCAAAAGCAGAAACTTGAACTTAAACAGTTGATGGAACTTACCGAGAACATAGAAATACAGGAAATATCGGTAAATGACGAAGATATTTTGGTAACTCTTGACGATGTCAATACAATATACAATAAAGCATTGACATTTGTTCCCGATATTTTGGCTGCCCAAAAAGACAAACAGGTTGCTGAGTTGAATGTCTCCACTGCTAAAGGGGGCTATTTGCCTAATGTTTCACTTGGTGCGGGTATTTCGGCAGGCCATAACACCAAAAGCGATTTGGAAGTTATGAAGCAATTGAAAAGTTCGGTAGGTGAAAATATCGGATTGAATATTTCCGTTCCTATCTATGACAGACGGCAGACCAGAAACGCAGTCGTTCAGGCTAAAAACCAAGTTCTTGTTGCCGAAAACTCCTTTGCACAACAGGAAAAGCAATTGTACAAAACTATTGACGAATTGCATTTGGATTGTATGTCTTACCAACAATCTTACAAGAGTGCCAAAGCCAATTTAAGTGCAAGTGAAAAATCATATAATTTGGTTTCAAAACAATTTGAGCTGGGAATGAAAAACATAATTGAGTTATTGAACCAAAGAACGACACTTTCATCGGCACAACAAGCAACATTGCAGGCAAAATATCAAGCCTTGATGAAATTAAAACTGTTGGATTATTACCAAAATAAAGAAATAAAGTTGTAAAAAAAGAAAATCATAATACCATGTCAGCAAAAAACAGCAAGAAAAAGAAATTAATTATAATCTGTGCAGCAGTTGTTGTACTTATTGTAGTTTTGGCCTTATTTTTACGTCCTGAAAAAGACAAACAAGTACATTTGACAACGGCTAAAGTAGAAAAGCAAAATATTAATACGAGTATTACCGCAACGGGAACAATAGAGCCGATAAACAAAGTTGATGTCGGTACTCAAGTTTCGGGTATTGTTACCAAGTTGTATGTAGATTACAACTCTTTAGTGAAGAAAGGACAGATCTTAGCGGAATTGGATAAAGTCAATTTGCAGAATGAAGTTACCAATGCACAGAATAATGTCGAATCTGCCAAAACACAATATGAGTATGAGAAGAAAAACTATGACAGAATCAAAACGCTTCACGACCAAAAGTTGATTTCTGACAGCGAATACGAGGATGCATACTATAGATACAGGACTGCAAAGATTTCTTACGACAAATCCAAAACCGACTTATCACGTGCTCAAACCAATTTGGGATATGCAACCATTTATTCCCCTATTGACGGAACGGTAATCAGTAAAAGCGTGGAAGAAGGTCAGACAGTAGCGGCATCATTCTCCACACCGACTATATTTACCATTGCAAACGATTTAACAAAGATGCAGGTTGTGGCAGACGTTGATGAAGCGGATATAGGCGGAGTGCAGGAAGGTCAGCGTGTTTCCTTTACCGTGGATGCTTACCCCGGAGAAAAATTTGACGGAACGGTAAAACAAGTCCGTTTGGAAGCCAAAACAACTTCCAATGTGGTAACTTACGAGGTTATTATCGATGCTCCTAACAATGATTTGAAACTTAAACCGGGTTTAACGGCAAATGTCAGCATTTATACGCAGGAAAGAAACGATATTATTGCAGTTCCTGCCAAGGCATTGTCATTCAATGCAGATATTAAGTTAATCGGAAGCAAATATACAGTTGATAATTCCAAGATTACGCCTAATGACAAACACGTTTATACACTTTCGGGCAACAAATTGACCGCGATTCCTGTCAAAACGGGAATTACGGGCAGCGGTTACACTGAAATATTAGAGGGATTGACATTAGGACAAAGCATTGTAACAGGTACGTCCGACGATTTGGGAGAAGGCAAATCTTTGGAGCAGGCACAACAGTCTTCGTCGCCTTTTTCTATGCCGGGACCCGGACAAAGAAATAACAAAAGCAAGAAATAACGCCTTATGTCCGAAATTATCAGAGTTGAAAACATAGAACGAAACTTTCTTGTGGGTGGAGAAACCGTCCGTGCATTACGAGGCGTGAGTTTTACCCTCAACGAGGGGGAGTTTGTTACTATTATGGGACAGAGCGGCAGTGGTAAAAGTACGCTTTTGAATATTTTGGGTTGTTTGGACACACCTTCGGCAGGCGAATACTATTTGGACGGCAATGATGTCAAGAAAATGAACCGTGATGCCCGTGCAATACTCCGCAACCGCAAGATTGGTTTCGTTTTTCAGAATTATAATCTGCTCAGCAAGACAACTGCCCTTGAGAATGTGGAACTTCCTTTAATGTATAACAGTGCTTATTCCAAGAAAGACAGGGAAGATAAGAGCCGACAGGCATTAATACGTGTCGGATTGGAAAGCAGGATAAATCACAAAAGCAATCAGATGTCCGGAGGCCAACAACAAAGAGTGGCAATTGCAAGGGCGTTGGTCAATGACCCCGTAATGATACTTGCAGACGAAGCAACAGGAAACTTAGACACGAGAACATCTTTTGAAATCCTTACCTTGTTCCAGGAACTGCACAAAAACGGTTCTACGATTGTCTTTGTAACCCACAATCCCGAGATTTCGCAATACTGTTCCCGCAATATAGTACTCAAAGACGGCAAAGTGATTGAGGATACTTACAATTCAAATATCAAAGATTCTGCAACTGTTCTTGCATCATTACCAAAGGAGGACTAAATTATGAATATAAAGAATTTAATTACCGTTGCCCTGCGTAGTATGAACAATAACAAGATGCGTTGTTTCCTTACAATGCTGGGAATTATAATAGGCGTGTCGTCAGTTATTATAATGATGGCGGTAGGGCATGGAAGCAAGATAGGCATTAAGCAACAAATTTCCGAGATGGGCAGTAATATGGTGATGATTCACCCCGGCAATATGAAAAGAGGCGGAGTGCAACAATCTTCTTCAAGTATGCAGTCGCTGAAAATGGAAGATTACACTTCGTTAAAAGAAAACTGCCGCTATATTACAGCAATCTCTCCTACGGTTTCCTCTTCGGGACAATTGGTGTTCGGAAATAATAACCACCCGTCAAGTATCACGGGTTGCAATGAAGATTATTTGGATATACGGCAATATAAAATCGGTTCGGGAAGTATGTTCAGCGAATCGGATATACAATCGGCAGCCAAAGTTTGCGTAGTGGGAAAGACCGTTGTCAGCGAACTTTTCACCAACGGCGAAGAACCTATCGGGCAAACGATACGTTTCGGAACTATTCCTTTTACTATTGTCGGTGTATTGAAATCCAAGGGTTACAACTCTATGGGACAAGACCAAGATGACGTTGTTATCGCCCCTTATACCACAGTTCAGAAGCGTATTTTGGCAATAAATTATTTGCAATCCATTGTTGCCTCTGCCGTAAGCGAAGAACTGACCGAAAAAGCCGTTGAAGAAATGCGTATAATCTTAAGAGAGAATCACAAAATTACAACGGACGATGAAGATTTGGACGATTTTTCCATCCGCAGTCAGGAAGAATTGACTTCAATGATGACTTCCGTTACCGATATGCTTACAATACTTTTGTCATGTGTTGCAGGAATATCATTAATCGTCGGCGGAATAGGTATAATGAATATAATGTACGTGTCGGTTACAGAAAGAATCAAAGAAATCGGTTTGAGAATGAGTGTAGGTGCAAAGTCAAGGGACATTCTTTCGCAATTCTTGGTTGAAGCGGTGATAATGTCGGTCGCAGGCGGTGTGATAGGTGTTTTGTTCGGCGTCATAGTTTCAACATTGCTCGCCTTGATTACGTCTTGGACGATAGTCATCTCTCCTTCTTCCATAGCAATCAGTTTCGGCGTGTGTTGTGTTATCGGAATTTTCTTCGGATGGTATCCTGCCAAGAAAGCAGCCAACTTAGATCCGATAGAAGCCATCCGTTACGAATAAAAACAGTAGCAATCTGCTTCTATAAAGAAACACAGAACAAAGAAATAATACAATAAGAAATTGTTTGTCTGACATTTCTGTTTGTATTACTTCGGAAATGACTGTATTTTACATTTTCTTCAAATGTAAAGACAATAAATTCAAGACTATCGGTATAACTAACTTATGAAAAACAGATGCAGAAATTTAGCTTTGATTCCTTAAATCAGGGAAAACAAATCATCATTACTCTAACAGAAAAGGGTTATTCAACACGTTCCCAACAGTATTTTCTTCAAGTAATCTGCGTTTATCTGTACACATACGGACTATATTAGTGAAAAAATAAGGAACTCCTGTACATAGGAGTCCCTTATTACTATTAATCACTGTTTTTTTTAATAATTTCGAGCGAATATCACTCTTCTGTGCGACGGCTTGCCTGTATAAATACATTTACCTTCTTCTGCAGGTGCATCCATAGGAATACAACGTATAGTTGCTTTTGTTTCTTCTTTGATTTTTTCCTCCGTTTCCGGAGTTCCGTCCCAATGACACATTAAAAAACCACCTTTTTCTATTTCCTTTTTAAAATCTTCCCATGTATCAACATTACGAGTTTTACTTTGCCTCAAATCAATTGCCTTTTTAAACAAGTTGGATTGTATATCCGCCAAAAGTTTTTCACATTCTGCTACAATATCATCCTTATGGATTATCTCTTTTTCACAAGTATCGCGTCTGAAAATCTCTACTTTATCTTCTTTCAGATCTCTTGCTCCCAAAGTTATACGTACAGGAACTCCCTTGAATTCATATTCATTGAATTTCCAACCCGGTTTTGTTTTTTCATCGTCATCATATTTTACTGCAATGTCCTTTTGCCTCAAAGCCTTCATTACATTGTCTGCAATTGCATCTATCTGGGCTTTTTCTTCCTCCGTTTTATAGATAGGTACAATTACAACCTGTATAGGTGCAAGATATGGTGGTAATACCAACCCATTATCATCACTGTGAGTCATAATTAACGCCCCCATCAAACGTGTTGAAACTCCCCATGAAGTTGCCCATACATACTCCAATTTGTTTTCTTTTGACAAAAACTTAACATCAAATGCTTTTGCAAAGTTTTGTCCCAAAAAATGTGAAGTTCCTGCTTGTAAAGCCTTACCGTCCTGCATCATTGCTTCAATACAATACGTCTCTACAGCCCCCGCAAAACGTTCGTTTGCAGATTTTATACCGCGAACTACCGGCATAGCCATATATTTTTCCGCAAAGTCCGCATAAACATTCATCATTTTCAATGCTTCGTGTTCGGCTTCTTCCCGTGTTGCGTGAGCAGTATGCCCTTCCTGCCAAAGAAACTCGGCAGTACGCAAAAACATACGAGTCCTCATCTCCCAACGAACCACGTTTGCCCATTGATTGCACAAGATAGGCAGATCTCTATAGGATTTAATCCATCTGCGGTATGTATCCCAAATAATTGTTTCGGAAGTCGGGCGAACAATCAATGCTTCCTCCAATTCTGCATTAGGATCCGGTATCAAACCTTTACCGTCAGGACTTTTAGCCAGACGATGATGCGTTACAACGGCACATTCTTTCGCAAAGCCTTCTACATGTTCGGCTTCTTTCTCAAAAAAAGACTTAGGAATAAATAAAGGAAAATATGCATTCTGATGTCCTGTATTTTTGAACATCTGATCCAACTTATGCTGCATCTTTTCCCAAATTGCATAACCGTAAGGTTTGATAACCATACACCCACGTACCGAAGAGTTCTCCGCTAAATCCGCTCTTACCACAAGTTCATTATACCATTCTGAATAATTTTCTTGCCTTGTTACAAAATCTTTTGCCATTATATTATTAGCTTTTTGGTATAGTTTTTGTTAATGATTCTGTTAATAACTATCCTTTCACAATATAAATTATTGAAAAGGAATTGCAAAGATACAAAAAGTTGAATTATATAAAAGAATTTTGAGGAGGTTATTTTATGAAAAGATTAAATTCGGGAAGTTTCGGAGTACTACTTGTCGCAATTGCCTTGGCTTTCAGCTCTTGCGGCATTGAAAATTCCGCTGTCGGCTATGATGATATATATGCTGACGATGCACAGATTGCTTTTGAAGAACAAAACTATGTGCGTCAGCAGGACAAAAACTTATATCAAGACAGAAATTTCTCACACCAACCAAAAAGATACAGAGAACAGTTAAGCACTTCTTCATATCAAGACACCGTTATCGGTGAAGATTTTGATATGGACGACTATTATGATTATGCTTATACTGCCCGCCTGCACCGTTTCCACGATCCTGCTCCTATTTACGGATATTACGATGATTACTATACCAATTTGTATTGGTATGACAGAGATTATCTGCTTTTCGGTACAAGTATCTACTATGGTTACAGATGGTGGTGGCCTTCTTATTCGTATTATTGGGGATGGGGATGGCATCCTTGGCATCACTACGGATGGTACGGCAACTGGTGGGGATGGCATCACGGCTGGTACGATTACGCTTGGGGATGGGGATGGTATTCAGGTCCTCATCACGGATACTGGTCTCACAATCCTCACTATTACAACTCCCATGATCGCAACTCAGGATTCTATCGTCCGGAACATGAGGGAGGACGTCTGACAAGATCCAATACAAGAAGTAATTCAACAATCTCACGAGGACAGACAGACAGAACATTCGGGGAAAGATACAACCAAAGATTCGGCAACAATGCGGTAACAAGAGGTAATTCGTCATCTGTAGGACGTCAAAGTACAACATCTGCTCAAAGCACTATAACAAGAAACCAGAACAGACTGCAAAAACCTGTAAGCCGTTCGTCAAGTAATGCAGTTTCAAGAAGTAACTACCGAACAAATAACAGCAATTCCACCGTTCAACGCAATAATTCTACAGTGAACCGTAATTACAACGGAACAAATCGCAGCAACACCGCAACTCAATCTCCTCAAAGACGTACATACACACCTCCTATGCAACGTCAGCAGAGAAGTAATACAACTATGAGAAATACAACTACAAACCGTAGCGGGAATATGAACAGAAGTTCAAATATCAACTCATCACGCTCACGCAGTATGTCATCTCCTTCCCGTAGTTCTTCATCATCTCGCGGCGGTTCTTATTCTTCTCCGTCCAGATCTTCGTCATCAGGCAGCAGAGGTTCATCATCTTCCCATAGCGGTGGCGTTTCAAGAGGCGGAGGCGGAAGAAGATAGTTGCAATTGCTTACCGCATATATCTAAATAGTATATAAGGACACAAAAAGTGTGTGATTAAAAACCAAATCATAAAAAAAGGTTCTGTAATCACACACTTTTTGAATATAATCATTAATATATTTCCCGCCTAATATCTACTCGGTACGATAACTGTAAATACGTATTTATCCGTTTTACAGAACCGGTATCTATTATAACAAGTATTCGCCGTTTATACTTGATATACTGAAACCAAACATGGTTTTGCAATATCTTCCAACAGAATAAAATTAATTTTTTCGTCAGTATTTTTTTTATCCTGCCTCATAAGATCCGTCAATTGTGAAATATCCTTATCATAAGGCGGCAATTCATAATTGATTTCTATGAATTGCAGGATTGCTTTGGCCTTTTCATAAGGAAAATTACAATGCTTAACACTCAAATCCAAAGCATAATGAATACCTACAGCAACACTATGTCCGTGAGACAAGTTATAGAACATTTCTACTGCGTGACCTAACGTATGTCCGAAGTTTAAAGATTTGCGTATTCCTCTGTCATAAGGATCCTGACTGACAATTCTCTCTTTAATTGTCGCACAAGGCTCAATATAAGGAACAACAGCATTCTTCTCTATCGGACTATCCAAAAATTTTCTGCTCAAACCTTCATCTGCCACCAAGAAAGTCTTGAGTATTTCCGCAACTCCGTCTTTTATTTGATTAACGGACAGAGTAGAAAGAAAATCCGTATCTAAAAATACTTTATTTTTGAAAACATCATATGACAACACGGAATCGTTCTTTAAAACACCGAAATTGAACGTACCTATCAGATTTTTTATTCCATCGATATTTACCGCAGTTTTGCCTCCTATAGCAGCATCCGCCATACCTACCAATGTCGTAGGTATATTTATGTTCTCTATTCCGCGTTTAAACACCGAAGAGACGAAACCTCCCAAATCCGTTACTACTCCTCCTCCCAAAGACAACAGACAAGAATCTCTGTCTGCCTCACTCTGAGCCAAAGATCGGATTATATTTTCCGCAGTTGATACAGTTTTCTTTTCTTCTCCGTGAGGAATTTCCAGTAAAACTGCCTGACGATCGGTTATCTCGTCAATCTTCTCCAACAGAATCGGCATACAATTCACCGATGTGTTGTCATCAACAAGCAAAAACAATTGAGAAAACTGCTTTTTCTGTAAATATGACTGCAATTGTTCTATTTTTTCCATATTTCGGTAAGATATAAATAACAGGATATGATTATATAACAATTATCAAGAAATGCACTACTTTGCATAACTTTGAGTTACACTTTGTGATTTATGCTTATTCTCCTACTTTTTCGTTTAACTCCAACCAAATCAACTCCTTCTCCTCTATTTCTTCAATAATCTGACGCAATCTCTCTCCTGTACGCTGCAAATCCTCATTGTTCATTGCTCCGAAAGAAAGTTTTTCAGTCAAATCCTCTTTCTCAACTTCCAATAACGGTAACGATCGCTCTATCTCCTCCAATAATTTTTGCTCTTTATACGAAAGTTTCTTTGCCTTTCTTTCCTCTGCTTTTTGTTTTTTATGTTGCTGATAATCATTTGTAATATCTCCGCCACCTGATGCCGCAACGGGTTTATCTTTCACTCTTTTTTGTTTCAAATATTCGGAGTATGGCAGATAAAAATCTTTTATATTTCCTCCGTCTTCAAATATAAACGAGTGATTTTGAGATATGTTTTCAATAAACCGCCTGTCGTGGGAAACAATCAACAAACATCCTTTATAATTTATCAGAAATTCCTCCAATGTCAATAAGGAATAAATATCCAAATCGTTAGTCGGCTCATCCAGTATTAAAAAATTCGGATTCCTAATCAAAGTTTTAAGCAAATAAAGTCGTCTTTTTTCTCCTCCGCTCAACAATCCGTATTGATGAAATTGCATATCCTTACTGAATCCGAACTTTTCAAGAAAACTACTTGCCGACATATCAATCTTCTTCCCC
>JAFUYA010000120.1 GCA_017477025.1 Bacteroidales bacterium
AACGTAGGTCGCCTTGTCGGAATGAAGGCTAAGGCTATGGGTATGGACGTTATGGCATTGGATCCATTTGTTCCTGCAGAAAAGATAGAGGCTGACGGTGTTAAGGTTGCTAAAGACGTAAATGATTTGTATTCTTCTTGTGATTACGTTTCTTTGCACATACCTGCAAACGACCAAACCAAAAACTCTATCAACTATGACTTATTAAGCAAAATGCCTAAGGGTGCTTGCTTGGTTAATACTGCAAGAAAAGAAGTTATCAACGAAGCTGACATGGCTAAATTGTTGGCAGAAAGAGAAGATTTCAAATATGTAACAGACATTGCTGCATCTAATGATGAGGAATTGAAGAAATTTGCTCCTCGTTACTTCTCTACTCCTAAAAAAATGGGAGCTCAGACAAAAGAAGCTAATATGAACGCAGGTTTGGCGGCTGCTCGTCAGATTGTTGATTTCATTAAAAACGGAGTTACTAAATTCCAAGTAAACAGATAGTATCTGCATTACAATAAGGTGTCGTTTCACTGAATCAGAGATAAATTTCAAATGATTGAAGTTACGCTCTGATTCGGTGAAATGTCTTTTTATCATATAGTATAGTAAGTCGAATATAAGATGACGATTATCAATAATGTAGCGTTTATTATTCGTATTATATTTTTGCCGTTATAACGGATAATTATTTTGAATTACAGGATAATTTTACGTAGTAATAATAGGTGTTTCATTTGAAACGAAAATATCGTATCATATATTTTGGTGCGTTTTTTATAAAATATCTTGGTTTCTATACGGAAGTAAGTTATGATCTTCAATTTTTAAAAATAAAGAACAGATAAAATAGGGAAGATATGCGAAAAAAGTACAAAATTTACTGATTCCAACCGAATCAATCAATGGTTATTTGAAGTATAGATTACATATATCGAATATAGAGTGCGAAATATATATGATAATGTTGAAAATTAGTACCTTGATTTATAATATTTTTGTAATTTTGCAGACAATAAAAACGCAGATATATTATGAAAGAGAATTTGAAAATAGTTGCCGTTGAACCCATCGGTATTACTGAAGCACGGGAAACGGAATTGAAAGAAACTTTTGCAAAATACGGTTGTACATTTACGGTATATAAGGACAGGAAAGAAGATTCCGAAACTCTGGCTCAACGTATTGCCGACAATGATGTAGTGATTATTTCCAATATACCTTTGAACAAGGAAGTATTGTCAAAATGTCCGAATGTAAAATTACTTGCCGTTGCATTTACAGGATTGGATCACATTGATTTGTCATACTGTAAAGAACGCAATATAGAAGTTATCAATGCAGCAGGTTATGCAACGGAAGCAGTCAGTGAATTGGCAATCGGTTTGATGCTTGACGTTTTGCGTAAGATAACACGTATGGATGCAGATATACGTCAAGGCGGGACAAGAAATAATTTTTTGGGAACGGAGTTATGCGGTAAAACAGTAGGAATAGTAGGTATGGGTGCTATAGGTAAACGCACTGCTCTGTTGTTAAAAGCTTTCGGGTGCAATATACTTGCTTATTCAAGAAGACAACATTTGTATTATTCAAGAGAAGGAGTTTCTTACGTAGATTTACCTACTCTTATGAAAGAAAGTGATATTGTTTCCTTGCATGTACCTCTTACGGAAGAAACCTATCACCTCATAGATGCGAATATGTTGAAACTTTGCAAGCCTAATGCAATTATAATCAATACTGCACGCGGTAATGTGGTTGATATGGATTGTCTTGCTGCAATGTTGAACGAAAACAAAATAGCAGGAGCAGGTATTGACGTTTATGAAAAGGAACCTCCGTTGAAAGCAGATCATCCTTTGCTTTCTGCTAAGAATTGCGTATGCGTTCCGCATATTGCATTTGCAACTCATGAAAGTTTTGATGCAAGAATTGATATTGTTAAAAATAATATTATAGATTGGCTTTCCCGATAGGGTTGGAATGTTTATTTGGATTATACTGTCTGTTTTCTTTTAAGTATTCTTTGACAGATTTATATGATATTGTTCAGAAAAACGGTTTTCTTGATTAGAAAAAATATCTTTCTACTATCAGTAAAACCGTTTTTTCGTTCTTTTTGTCATGTATTGTAACGGGAAATACAGACAATACATCGGTATGATGTGATATTTTATCCGAAATATAAGTAAGGGATTATAAAATAAACGGACAGAAATAATTTGTTATTTCTGTCCGTT
Organism: Bacteroidales bacterium; assembly: GCA_017477025.1. Taxonomy (GTDB): domain Bacteria; phylum Bacteroidota; class Bacteroidia; order Bacteroidales; family P3; genus Scybalousia_A. The sequence goes on from JAFUYA010000120.1 coordinate 2,235, forward strand.
TATCCTACAATAATACTTCGGTAGGTTAAAATACTTTATGAGTGTACATATATCGCTTAATACTCCGCTTAGGTGTCTTTTCAAATTCTTCCGCTTGGTTAAAAATTTGTGCTATTTGCTCATAAGCAGGCAATTCTGCGTTGGTGTCTTTTCGGATTTGCTCCAAGATGGCATCATAACTGTTTTTGTCTATGCCGTCTCTGTCAAGTTTGTCGTAGTCCAAATTGACAAGTGCAGTAATTTTGCCTTCTTTTTCTATTACTAAGGCTTCATTGACGTATTCCATGGAGTTAAGTTTGTCTTCCAATTCTTCAGGATAAATATTTTGCCCGCTGGAAGAAAGAATCATATTCTTTTTACGTCCTTTAATGAACAAATAGCCGTCCTTATCCATAATTCCCAAATCACCTGTATGAAGCCATCCGTCAATCATAACTTTGGCAGTTTCTTCTTCGTTTTTGTAATAACCGAGCATAACATTTTCCCCGCGTGTCAGGATTTCGCCTGCAATATGTTCAGGATCAGGCGAATCAATCTTAACTTCCATTTCCGCAACAGCCTTGCCACAAGAACCTACTTTGGTATCTTTCCAGTCAGCATAGCAAATAATCGGGGCACATTCGGTCATACCGTAGCCTATAGTGTATCTGAATCCCACTTTTTTCAAAAAGGCTTCAACTTCTTGGTTCATGGCCGCTCCTCCAATGATGACTTCATAGAAATTTTCGCCGAATGCAGTATGGAGTTCCTTTTGAATACGCGAAAGCAACATCTTGTCTATGGAAGGTATGCGAAGAAGTGTTTTTGTAAGTCTTTTATCCAAAAACGGTTTCAACTTGGTTTTGTAAATTTTCTCTATAATTAAAGGAACAGAGATAATAATGTCAGGTTTGACCTCGGACAAAGCCTGGGCAATGATTTTAGGTGAAGGAACTCTTGAAAGGAAATGAATATGTGTGCCTCTGCGGAATTCAGTTATAAGTTCGTAACTCATACCGTACATGTGAGCCATAGGAAGCATACAAATAGAATTGCTGTATTCGTTAAGGTTGGTTATAACCCTGTCTGCAAAAACCTGATTTCCCATCAAAGCACGGTAAGGTATCATAACACCTTTGGCAGCAGAGGTCGTACCCGATGTATAGTTGATAAGAGCGAGGTCTTCCGGATTTTCACGGCGGTATTTAACGTTTTTGGCAGAGAAACCGTTGGGATACCGTTTCTTAAATAACTTCTGCAGGTTGTCAAATGCCTGTTTGTACCGTTCATTCTTGCAATAAACCAATTGAAATCCCTGCATAACCATCACTGCATTGATACCGAAGAAATTATCAGCATCAACACCTTCCCAAACAACATCTCCGAGAATGGCAAATTTGCAATCTGAATGATTTATCAAGTGTTCAACCTGTTGAGGTTTGAATTCATGTAACAAAGGTACGGCAACAGCTCCGTATGACAGGATGGCAAAATAGGAAATAGCCCACGCAGCACAGTTTCTGCCGCAAAGGGCAATATGATCGCCTTGATTGATACCGCATTGTTCAAAAAGAATATGCAGTCTTGCAATTCTTTCACCTACTTGAGAAAATGTAATCGGGCCTGATTTATAATCACTTAAAGATGGTCTGCCCCAGTGTTTGATAATACTTTGTTCAATATCCGCAATAAAGCTTTTATTTTCCATTTTTTATTATTTATTCGTATGATATTTGTTTTTTCAGTTGACATATCATACTTTATGCATTTATAGGTCGGCAAAGGTAATATAAATTTCCGAAACAAACCCTTGTTTTTTATAAATATGTTTTTTTATTACTGATAAAACGGAGAAAAAGACAGATTTTAATCTGATGATATTACACACAACACCGGTTGAAAAAATAAGCAGTTGATACTTCCTGCGGATTAACTTTTTTGAAGTTTTTAGAAAAGGCTGCGGCATTACGTAAAACATCCGTTTCTATTAATAATTGAAAAACATTTTGTACTTTTGCAACATCGAAATAATAAATGTATAGAATAAAATTTAGTCAGAAGATGAATAATATTAAGAAAATCATATCACTGTTACTTATTACTACAGTACTGTTTGCCTGTAACAAAAAGGTCCCGCAATCTGATAAAGAAAAAGATTTTATTGATCGCTGGGCTACTTTAAAGGAGGTAGAGATAAGAGGTTATAGATATAGAGATAAAACGGGGAAGATTGTTGTTAAGCCACAATTTACTTATGCAGGAGATTTTACAGACGGATTGGCAAGAGTAAGGATTGGGAATAAGAAAACAGGTAAATTTGGTTATATAGACAAAACAGGCAAGTTTGTTATTAATCCGCTATTTGATGATGCAGGAGATTTTGCAGACGGATTGACAAGAGTAAGGATTGGAGATTGGGAAACAGGTAAATGTGGTTATATAGACAAAACAGGCAAGATTATTATTAAGCTGCAATTTGATAATGCATACGATTTTGCAGACGGATTGGCAATAGTATATATTGGTGGTAAATATGGTTATATAGACAAAACAGGAAAGTTTGTTACTAATCCGCAATTTAGTTTTGCATATAATTTTGCAGACGGATTGGCAAGAGTAATGATTGGTGATAAATTTGGTTATATAGACAAAACAGGTAAGTTTGTTATTAATCCGCAATTTAGTGATGCATACGATTTTGCAGACGGATTGGCAAGAGTAATGATTGGTGATAAATTTGGTTATATAGACAAAACAGGTAAGTTTGTTATTAATCCGCAATTTAGTGATGCAT
>JAFUYA010000121.1 GCA_017477025.1 Bacteroidales bacterium
ATCTATTTCTCAATTATCACTGCAACAAATTTACAAACGATACTCATATACAAATAACGAATTAACAAAAAAAATTGTAAATTTGCATTCGCTTTACGTAATTCTGAATATAAAAACACCAAAATACAATGAACGAAGAACGGGCTTTACTTCTGGGAAGAGAAAAGATCGGCAAATTGCTGTGGAAATTTGCTCTGCCTGCAATAGCGGCTATGATCGCTTCCTCCATGTATAATATTGTAGATGGTATTTTCATCGGACACCTCGGTGCATACAATATTGCAGGAGTTGGTTTAACAGGGCCGTTCATGAACCTGGCTTCCGCTTTCGGGGCATTGGTCGGTGTAGGTGCAAGTGTTTTGTGTTCCATCTATTTGGGTGAGAAAAATTATGACAAAGCCCGCGTTGTCCTCTCCAATGTTATAATACTCAATCTTGTTTTAGGTATCGCCTTCACTGTTGTCGGACTTATATTTTTAGATCCTATACTGATATTTTTCGGAGCGAGTGAAAATACATTACCTGCCGCAAGAGAATATATGAGAGTTATACTTATAGGCAATGTATTTGCACACATGTATTTAGGTTTGAACTCCGTATTACGCGTAAGCGGTTATCCTGTTACTGCAATGAATATGACATTCGTGTCGGTTGTTATCAACATTATTCTTGCTCCGCTCTTCATATTCGTTTTTCACATGGAAGTTGCCGGTGCGGCTTGGGCTACAGTTATTGCTCAAACCGTTTGTTGCTTGGTTCTATTCTATCTTTTCTTACGTCGCGACAGAGTTGTATATCTTGAAAAGGACAAGTTTTATTTGGATAAACACATCATCAAACGCTCTTTCTCCATTGGTTCTCCCAACTTCTTTACAAACGCTGCCGGTTGTTTCATTGTCATACTTCAAAACTACAACCTGCTGAAATACGGTAGCGATCTGCATGTAGGAGCGTTCAGTATCGTCAATCGTATTGCTTTTATGTTTTTTATGATAGTTCTCGGCTTTTCTCAAGGAATGCAACCTATTGTCGCGTACAATTTCGGGGCTAAGAACTACGCCAGAATGTGGAAAACATTCCGTTTAACAATCATTTGTGCCTTGTCTGTTTCGTTGGCAGGCTTTCTAATTTGCGAAACATTTCCTTACTATCTGACACGATTGTTCGCAGGTGAAAATTCCGCACTGGATAAATCTTTGATTGAAATTACCGTTGATGCATTCCATAAAAATATGTTTATGTTTTGGATAATAGGTTTTCAAGTCATCGGTACAAATTTCTTTGCCAGCATGAATCAACCTAAAAAAGCCTTGTTCCTTTCTCTTACACGACAGGTTATATTCTTGATACCGATATTATTGATACTTCCTCCTATAATAGGAGTAGATGGTGTTTGGTTCGCTGCTCCGTCTGCAGACTTCCTTGCAAGTATCTGTACTCTATTTCTAATAATCAGAGAATACAGGTTACAAAAAACGAATCTGTAACATACACTTTTCGCTGCAAATAGTATTGATAGAACAACAATCATTGAGAAAAGAATGATTGTATGTCGGTTTTATTTTGTTTTATATGTTTTTTCAGCCGAATAATCGTTAGTATTCCCTTAAGTTTATAATGGCTTATAAATATCTGTTAATAAATGAATTAAAAAACAGTATGATTTCTGCCGAAATCATTAAAAAAACTTTGAAAATCACACACATTTCTTCAGAAATCTCTGAAAAAATTTTTTCATCTAAAGATATATTTTTTTTACAATACCGAATCTTCAAGATAAAATTCCTTCATTTTTGCGAAAAATTTCTTCAATCAAGAAGTCGGATAACCGTTTTTTATGCTGACTTTCACAAAATACTGCAATAAAAAAAGATATTTTTATTGCAAATTAAATTTTTATTACTACCTTTGCAGTTACAAAACCTTGATAACCATAAAACCCTTAATAATATGAAGAAATTAGAAGAATTGGCAAATGATTTTGCCAACAATGTCAGAAAAGAAATAGAGAAACATCACCCTTATTCACCTATCAAGGAAGTGAAAATAGGGGATATTATAAGAGAGTACAACATCTGTAGAAAAGAAGAGGAATTAAAAGACGTAAGTCTTGATGAAGTCATGGAGATGGTCATCGTTGATCAAAATATTAAGAGGGAATACGAAGGTAAACAGATGCTTAAATTCCAAACTATGGGCTATACACTTTATATAAACTTAAAAGATAAAACTAAAGTATTCGGAGCTGATAAACAAGAGTTGGCTCACCCTAAATTTTGGCTTGCTTTATTGCTTATAAGCGTAGAGCCTAACCCTGATTCCATTGCAGGAATCAAATTTAATTTGAATTATGAACCTATTGTTACCTTCAATTAATATTGAACGCATTTATGAAAAATAGAGTGATAAAGAATTTTATCACTCTATTTTTTTGTAAAACTAATGAAAAAACATTTTTTTATTTTAACTTCGCACCTTGAATTACATTAACCCTTAATCTATTTGTAATAAAGACATGAAAAAGCATATAATAAAGACCATCGGTTTGGCAGGTATCTCCGTTTTGTTGTCGGTTAATTCGGCAAATGCCCAAAATACACTGACAACTCAACAATACAATGCGTTGGGAAAAAACGCTCAGGAAAAGTTCGCAGAACACAATTATTCCGATGCTTATAACGACTACACTCTTCTTATAAAGAACTACCCTTCCGTGGCTCCCGGATTATACAATACGGACAATCAAAATGAAATACGGGCAGATTGGTATTTCAAAAGAGCAATGTGTGCCTATTATTTGATGAATAATGACGTAGATGTCTTGTTTAATGAATACATATCCTTATTTCCGAACAGCGAAAAGAATACAAAGGCGGTTTTTTATATTGCCAACTGGTATATTCAGAAAAGTGAGTATGCAAAAGCCTTGGAAACTTATCAAACTATTGATGCTGACGCACTCGGTAAAAGTGAATATTTGGAGTATTATTACAAAATAGGTTATTGTTTGTTTTTAAACGGCTCTTATCCTCGGGCATTATCATCATTTGAAAAGGTAAAAGATTCTCAAAGTGTGTATTCTTCTCCTGCAAAATATTATTATGCCCATATTCTTTACGAACAGGGTAAGTATAAACAGGCATTGAAAGAATTTGAAGAATTAAGACGCGACAAATATTTCAAGAGTGTTGTTCCTTATTATATATGTCAGATTTATTATTTGGACGGAGATTACGATAAACTCATAGAGATGGCACCTCAACTGAGCGAGAAGTCAATAAATTCTTCAAGAGCAACGGAACTCAACAGAATGCTCGGTGATTCATATTATAAAAAAGGACAATATGCAGAAGCACTGCCGTATATACAAAAGTCTATAGAAAGTAATCAGGCAATAAATCGTGATGATAATTATCTGATGGGATATTGTTTGATGCAGACGGGAGAATACGCAAAAGCTACAAATTATTTGAAACAATCCGCAGCATCGGAATCTGACGCTATGGCACAAAACTCTCTGTACTACCTCGGTTATTGCTATCTGCAGGCTAAAGATACTACTCAAGCCAAGAATGCTTACAAGGGTGCATCGGAAATGAACTTTGATAAAGACATCCAAATGGAAAGTATGTTTGATTATTCCAAACTTTGCATCAATGATCCCGGACCTTATAATGAGGCTATAAAGAACTTCCAAACTTATATCAAAAAGTATCCTAAATCACCCAAGAAAAAAGAAGCCCAAAACTATCTTGTACAACTTTATGAAAGAACCCGCAACTACAAGGATGCAATGGAGTTGATGCAACAGATGGATAACCGCACCAAACAGATGAATGAGATTTATCAAAAGATAGCCGTCAATCGAGGAATCGAACTTTACAATATCGGTCAGTATAAACAGGCTATTCAATCTTTTGACGAATCTCTCAAATACCCTCTTAATAACTCACTTACCGCAACTGCGTACTATTTGGAAGCGGAAAGTTACTACAAAATCGATGAATATTCCAAGAGTATCACTGCTTTGAACAAGTTTTATTCAACTCCGTCATATAAAACCTCATCTTACGTTGATAATGCCGACTATTCCATGGCTTACAACTTATTCAAACAAAAGAAATACGCACTTGCAAAAAACTATTTCTTGAAAGTTACTGAAAATAAGACAGGACACATTTCATCCGTAATAACTAACGACAGCAAACTCAGATTAGGAGATTGTGAATATATGTCCCGCAACTTTTCCGGCTCTATCAAATATTATGACATGGTAATTAACGAAGGTAAAAATAATGCCGACTACGCTTATTACCAAAAAGCAATGGCTCTCGGGGCAGGTAGTAACCATAAAGCTAAAAGTCAGACTTTACAGACGGCAATAGACAAATTCCCGTCCTCAACATACCGTGCCAATATGACCTATGAGTTGGCAAATACTTATCTTGCTTTGGATGAAAACGAAAAAGCAATGGAAACTTACCAACAATTGATAAGAGAGTATCCGTCATCAGCCAACGTAAAGGAAAGTTTAGGAAAAATAGGTATGTTACAATATCAGGCAGGTAACTATAACTCTGCATTGAACACTCTTGACAAATTGGTAAAACAATATCCTAATTCCGCAGAATCAAAAGCTGCATTGGCAACTATCAAGAATATATACATGGACAAAGGTCAGACGGATGAGTATTTTGCATACGTCAAAACAATTCCTAATGCCACCGTTACCAATGCTGAAAAAGAACAGATGCTTTACCAAACAGCGGAAAATCAATATATGGATGAAAAGTACAAACAGGCTGCAGGCTCTTTTGAAAAGTATCTTCATGAATTCCCTTCATCATCCAACTCGGATAAAGCTACATATTATTTGGCTGATTGCTTAATGCATACAGGTGATACGGCAGATGCCGCTGTTTATTACTCAAAATTAGCAATGAAACCTACTACACAATACACTGAAAAGGCTCTTGTCAATGCTGCTTCTTACTATGAGGTGCATGATAAATCACAAGCAATAATCCTTTACACCCGTTTAGATAGTATTTCATCTTCCGCCGCAAACAAAAACAGAGCAAAATTAGCCTTAATGAATATTTATTACGACAATGAGCAATATGCCTCTGCTATAAAGTATGCTGATGAAGTTCTTGCCTTACAAAATTTGCCGAAAGACAGTAAAGATAAAGCCGAGTATATATTAGCAAAATCTTACTTGGCAACATCCGACAATGAAAAAGCAAAAGAATATTTGAATAAGACCAAAGAATCAGACAATGGCGAAATTGCAGGTGAAAGTATGTATACTCTGGCACTTATTGCTTATAATGATAAGGATATTGACACAAGTGAGAAGATTATTAAATCTTTTTCAAAGAATCCTTCCGACGAATACTATCTTGCCAAGGCATTTATCTTGTGGGCGGACATATTTACCGACCGCGGAAATGAATTTCAGGCCAAACAAACGTTAAAGAGTATCATTGATAATTATGATAACGAAGAAATTATCAAACAGGCACAGGATAAATACGATGCTCTGGAGAAAAAACAACAGGAACAGAAACAACAAAACGAACAAAAGGCCGAAGAACAACAAAATACGGTTGATGAAATTATCATTCCTTAATTCAAATAGATATAAATCATAAAAGGTTTTCGGAGTTTTATCCGTAATCCGTAAAAAAATTGAGGAGTCTTCCTTTATTATCTTGGAAGACTCCTCAATTTTTCGGATAAAGCAATTATTTCCGACCTCTGAATATAAATCCTGCGGTTTCAACTGCCCGTTTTATGTCATCATCTTTCGGATTTCCCACAACGGTAAGGGTATTGGCTCCAACATTTGCCTCTGCCGAATTGACACCTTTTATTTTCATCGCCGCTTCTTCCACCGCTTTTTTACAATGATTGCAATGCATATCATCAACACCGTAGATAATTGTACCAGCTTCAATTTTTTCTTTTTTAAACTTGCTCAAAAATTTCATAGTCAATGCATTTATTATAAATAGCACTAATAATATCGAACAGATCAGACTGAATAACGAATGATTATCTCTTATCAACATACCGCCTGCTCCATTAGCAGATAATGTTCCTTGACAAGAACTTCCAGCAACTGAACAACATGAGGCTGTTGTTTGTGTTTGAGAAGACAATGATGAAATAAAATATTCCGATGGTACAAGATTCAACAACAATCCGAATATAACGGCTCCTACAATTATTGAAGATAAATATATCGTTAGAAACTTCAGCCCTAAAGATTTCTTAACAACGAGGATAGAAGCAAGATTCACGGCAGGACCTGCCATTAACATAACCAATGCAGCCCCGGGAGATAAGCCTTTCAACATAAGTGATGCTGCAATCGGTATACTTCCCGTTGAACAAATATACATCGGAACGGCTATGATTAAAATTACCAACATTTGTAACAACGGATTAGAACCGAAATTCAGAAAAAATTCATCAGGAACAGCCACATTAATCAGTGCGGCAATGATAAGTCCTATAATTAATCTCAAACCTATATCCTGAATCATTTCAAAATAGGCATATTTCAACACTTTACCTATTTTTTGCAATGCATTGTCTTTAACGTTACTTTTATTTTCCGTATCACAAACAAAACTTTCGGAAGTTTCGTTTGTGTTTCCTACAAAACGATTAACCAACAGCCCGCCGAATACACCCGTTATCAATGCCGCTGCAGGTCTGACAACTGCAAAACCCAACCCCATCAAAGAAAACGTTGCCAATATGGAGTCTATACCTGTCTGCGGAGTTGCAATAAGAAAAGATGCTACCGCACCTTTTGACGCTTTCTCATTTTTCAATCCAACGGCTGTAGGAATCACCCCGCAGGAGCATAGCGGAAGAGGAATTCCTAACAAAGCCGCCCACAAAACGGAGAACTTATTTTCACTTGACAGATATTTTCCGTAGAATTTTTTCGGTACAAATACATGCAAGATACCTGCTATCAAGAAACCCAACAACAGATAGGGACTCATTTCGTTTATTATATTCAAAAACGAAAGAAAAAAATCATTAATGTTCATCATTCATTTCTATTATTTCCGAGAATGCAAAATTAAATAAGTCCATTACTTACAACGATACGATTTTTTGTAAAAATATTACAATTTTTTTCACCGTATATTATTGTATTCACAAGAAATTATCTCTTATTCTTGCCGATAATAACTTCAGTTGCCCCTACTCCGTATTTTTGCATTGATGCCGGAAAATAATGAATAAACGAATATTTATCCAATTCTTCTTCTATGTTGTGTTTCAATATACCCTGCCCTACTCCGTGTATGAAAACTATTTTATCCAAATTCAACTCAACGGCCTTATCCAAACATCTGCGGAAATAGTCCAATTGAATATTAAGTTTGTCTGCATTTTCCAAACCCTTTTCCGTATCCACCAATTCCTCAATATGCAAATCTACTTCGGCTTCACGATGATTTACGAGATGCTTATCAAAAAATGATTGCGGTTTCGGTTGTTTTACTTCAACGGCAACACTTTCAGCTTTCATTTCCTGCAATTTTTTTGCCTCTGCCTGTCGTTGCGGAAGTGTTTTCTCATAATCCGCCGCTATATCCTGTGTATTAACGCTTACAATAGGAACTATCAATGCTTTTTCTGCAAACAATCCTGTCTCTTCAAAACACCCTTCTTTAAAAAATTTAGATGTTTTTATTTTTATTTGATAACTTGCAGGCATAAGTACATTTCTGCTTTTATCTTTATGCAAAAGCAACTGTATAACTCCACCGGTCCATTTTTCCAATTGCTTGTCTTCTATCGTAGCAAGTAAGAAACGGGATTTTTCATCCACACTCCCGTAATCCTCTCCTATGAAACAATCCTGCTGTTCATCTTTCAAGAATAAAGAATACAAAAGCGTATAATCCGAATTATTAACTAAATACACAAAATACTCTCCTCCTATCAACCATTTCTGATCGCAAGGAACGAAAGCCAGATAAACTCCTTTTTCTTTTTCCTGTCCCTTACGTGAAAGGTACAAACGCTCCTGCCTTATATCATCTTCATCATCAGAAAAATTCAAATCTTTTTCTTCATCATAAACTGCAGGCTCATCATCCGTAAACTGACCTGCGGAAGTAAACATCTTCCCCGCCTTATCTTCCACAAAGTCCAAAACTATTTCCTTTGTAAGCGTAGGAATTTCAAAACCATCTACCTCTACATTAACCAAACTCGGGGAAATAACCTTAGTAATTACTCCGCCACCCTCTTGGTCAAGAAATTTTACCTTATCACCTGCTTTAAATGTTCTCATATTCTTATTTTATTATTTTTTCTGCCAATAAATCCAAATTAAGCCCGTCAAAATTACCGCTTGACGACATCAATAAACAACAATTGGTATAATCTTCCGATTCCAAAATCTTCTGCAATTCCTCCTTATCATCCGTAACAATCAATCCGTCTTTGTCGAATGCCTCATAAACGGCTTGTTTATTCAAATCCGGCAACCGTTTCAACTCCAAAGCATGATGATTATAATAGACTACAGCCTTGTCCGCCGATTCCATAGTACCTTTGTACTGTTTCAAAAAATCCTGTGTTAAGGACGAATAAGTATGCAACTCCATAACGGCTACCAATCGCCTGTTCGGATATTGCTCTTTTACTGCCGAAACCGTGGCTTTTAACTTTGAAGGAGAATGTGCAAAATCTTTGAACATAACTGCCGAATCATTTTTCTTTACAACCTCCAACCGTTTTGCCGCCCCTTCAAATGACTGCATGGAAATAAGAAATTGTTCGTTGGAAATGCCTGCCTGCTCACAAACTTTCATAGCAGCATTCATATTCATCAAGTTATGACGCCCGAAAATCTCCGTTCTGTATTCCTTATTATTATATATAACATACGTAATTCCGTTTTCAACTTTGTAAAGCAACACTCCGTAACCGATTCTATTGATATCGGCTCTGCATCGTGAGACAACTTGCACGACATTCTTGTCTTCGTTGCAGTAAATAAGCGTTCCGCCCTGTTGAATCTTATCCGCAAATATCTCAAATTGCTGTTTATATTCATCAAAAGTCGGAAAAACATTGACATGGTCCCACTCTATTCCCGTAATTACGCCGATGTGTGGATTATATAAATGAAACTTAGGTCTCAAATCTATAGGAGAGGTCAAATATTCGTCCCCTTCCAAAACCATATACCTGCTTTCTTCCGTTATTTTCACCATAACGTCAAAACCCTTAAGCAACGCTCCGACCATATAATCGGTATCCTTCCCGTAATACTTGAATGCATGGAGTATCATTGCCGTTGTAGTCGTCTTGCCGTGAGAACCTCCGACAACAATCCGAATTTTGTCTTTACTCATCTCATACAGAAACTCCGGGTATGAATATATCTTCAATCCTAAGGCTTTTGCCTTCAACAATTCGGGATTATCCGCCTTGGCATGCATACCCAAAATGACGCAATCCAAATCTTTCGTTATTCTCTCCTCATGCCACCCCAACTCTTCGGGCAATATGCCGTATTGTTGCAAACGTTCCTTGGCAGGAGAAAATATTTCGTCATCCGATCCCGAAACTTCCGCTCCTTTTTTCTTTAACGCTATTGCCAAATTGTGCATTGCACTACCCGCTACGGCTATAAAATGTGCTTTCATATCTCAAACAGAATGTTATTATATTGAAATTGCAATAATTCAGAAAAATTAATCATTGCAAAAATAATACTTTTTAGTGCAAAAAAAGGCATCAACTGCAAAAATTTATTTCTCACATTCAGGTAAAACGCAAATCAATTCTGAAATACCAACAAATTTCACGGTACTTTCCATACATTATAACACAATGATAC
>JAFUYA010000122.1 GCA_017477025.1 Bacteroidales bacterium
CTTCTTTCTTTTCTTTTTCCGTCATTTCTGCTATTGCCTTGTCTGTATATAGATAGAAATACGGATAATACCACCAATCCTGTTCTGTGAAGTCAATCTTCTTTCTGCTACCTCTTAATGCTGAGGCTATTACTTCAAGTTTCATCAAGGCAATTACAGATTTAGGCAAAATCATCTGTATATTAGAGTCTTCACTGTGAAACGTTATTTCTTGTATCTTATTCAGAATAGGCTCTTCACCCAACGCCTCGCAGGCATCTTCATACGTCTTTATAGTCGTATAGTCTTCAAGTGTTGGCTTTACTCTGTTTTCTACTTGTACAGGCATTTGCTCTGCCTCTTCTACGGCTCTGTATCTTACGCCGTTTATTACAATCTCTTTTTCCATTGTTGTATTTGTGTTTTTATTGTTGTTATTATTGTTCATCTTCTGTATATGCAAGTGAGAAATCTCTCTCAATAATTCTGTTGATAGTGCAGAATGTAGCCGTTGAAAGCGATATATCTACAATATCGTAAATTTCTGATTCTGTCTGGGCTTCTGCATTTCGTTCTTCAAACAACTTTTCCAAAGTGTCCCTAATGATAACTTTTGCATTCTCTACATTCTTCGCCTTAAGGATAAAAGAGTATTGATTTAACAATGTATCTTCAATATCTCCCTTTCTTGCGGTTTTTATATCTGCGTCTATTTGATAGAATTTTGCATTTTCTTTTACCGCATAATCTTTCGGCTCTTTATCTTCCGTTTCGTCATCATCACAATCAAATTTAGGGTATTTTTCCGTTTCAATCCTTTGCAGTATATGTTCAATAATTATGTAGTTATTCATAGACTTAACACCCACAATTTCAAACGTGCTTTTAAAATTCAGTTCCATATAGTCGGTAGCGATTATTATTGCCTTTTGGCAAGATGTCGCTTGACAAAGAACTGAAATATTATGTGAATTGATATTGACTTTTAACAGATAAGGCAATAAACCTCTGCGGTTGTATGGCTCTGCCTGTCTGTTTTGGTTTGATACCTCTATTTCTGTAAGATTGTCGCCTGCTTGAATATGGAAATTTAAACGTGAAAGTGCATCAGGGTTTAATCTTGTACCTCTGTCAAGTATCATCTCCGAACGTTCTATATCCATAATTTCACCCGTCCTGTCGTTTAAATACTTTTCTTTCCACGTTCTTTGTACCCGTTTTGTCAGATACATTCCGTTAAGTCGTTTAAGGTCGTTTGTATCGGCTACAAACCTTATTTCGTCTTTTCTTGTTTGAACTTCTTTTGTCATATCCTTAAAATGTTTTTATCGTTTATTTTTCTTAAAAAAGAGTGTTGCTGTTGGTAGGTATCTTATCGTTGTTAGGAGGCGAATTTTACATCGATACAAAAGGCAACACTCCAAACAAATGAAAAACTACAAAGTGCTATCTTCCGAATCTTCGCCCTGTATATTATTCTGTAATTGTATCGCTGTAATCGTCTGCATATCTTCTTCGTCTAATTCTGACCAAAAACCACAACCGCAATGTTGAAACTTGCAACCATTACCGTCCTTTTCGCTCAAATCCGTTAAACCGCAATTTATACACTTTGAAAAGTAATCATTAGGGTTTAGTTGTACTCTCAAATAAATCTTATCCGCAACCTTGCAAACCGTCCTTGATTCATTTAAAAAGATTTGTTTCAATGTTTCCATAGTGTCTATAATTCAAAAGATTTTCCTAATGTCTTTCCGATTTTTCCGTTATACCCTGTTATTTCGCAAAATTTTGAAGTCGTCAAAGTTCTTGTTGTGCGATTGTTTCTTAAAAAAACTTTGAAACCGTCCAATTTTACTACTCTAAACACTTCTTTTCCTTGTGGCGTTTCTCTTTTTACCGGTATTAGTTCATCGGCAAGTTTTATTACAGTCTGTTCAAGGAATTTCTTTTCAATTATTATTTCACTACCACGTATAGGCAGTAATCTATAATAACCTTTCTTATCTTTCATTGTATATAACAAACAAAAGATTCTATCATCGCACCATAAACGTTCCTTTTTTGAATAAAAAAGTTTATCCCTGTCATCAATAGGTCTTTCTTCAATTTTGATTTGTCTTTGCGTATTCTCAAACATCGTTATTTCTTTTTTTATTTCAACTTAAAATTTATTTGCTTTTTTTGTGTTATCTTTGCTGTTTGATATTTGCAATATCTTTCAACAGTGTTATTATTGATTTCACTTTGCAAAGATACAACATTTATCTGTATTTACAAGTATTTTTCACTGAAAAATCAAGAAAAATACGTAAAATAATTTATAACGATTTGATAATATGGATATTAAAAAAGCAATAAATTTAATCAAATTTAAGGAAAATTGCAAGCAAAAAGACATTGCAAAGGCGTTAAAAGTATCGGAAAACTATCTTTCAGATGTAGTTTCTGGTCGTTCTGAATTGACTGAATCGTTTATTTCTAAACTGGAATTAACTTTTCCGTATATTTCAGTAGAAAACACAGAAATAGATAATTCCGCTACAATAGAAAAAGATACGGATTTCAACAGATTGCTTTCAATGTATGAAGAAATGCAAAAGAAATTCTTTGAACAATCCGACCAAATTATAAAAACAAATGAACGGCTTTTGAATATGTTAGAAGATAAAGGAAAAAGGGTTGCATTTTCCGAGCAGATAGAACAATCTGTATTAAGATAAGAATATTTTTGTAACGAAAGTATTTAACCACGTTTGCAGTCAAAAATGAAATTATTTGATAAGATATTTAAAAGAAAAATTTACAATGAAAATTCAGAAAAACAAATAAATAACATTTCTGAAAAGAAAAATTATTTAGAAATAGTTGATGACGGAACGGAAAATGTACTTGAAAAAGACGGCATAAAAATTAAAATTAAAGAGGACGGTAGCGTTAAAGTATCATTTGACAAAAGTTTAACAGTTCAAGGTAAAGAAATTCCTCTAAATATTTCTTTTAAAAGCATTGAAGAATTTAGTAATTATTTAGCAAATATAAATAAAATAAAAGATGACCCAAATTCTTGTCATAGAGAACCCAGAGAAAATGAAATAAAAGTTAGTTGTGAAGAATTTGATCCATTAAAAAGTTTTGTAGATAGAGAATTAGGCTGGAAGATTTTTAAATTAAAAAATAAAGCAATATTTAACGGGTATAATAACTTTATTTTAAGCAAAAGCGAATATTTACAAGCAAAACAATCAGCGGAAGACTATAAACGTAAAACAGAACTATTGAATACAACTGCATCTCTAAATTTACAGGGCATAGAGTTTGAAAAACAAGGCAATATAAAAGAGGCAATAAAACTTTATGAAAAGAATGTTACATTAGGTTATCCAGCCACACATTCATATAAACGATTAGCAATTTTATATAGAAAAAATGATGATAAGGAAAACGAATTGAGAATTTGCAACCTTGCAATAGAAAAATTTAGCAAAAATGAAGAAGTAAAATCATTCTTCCAAAAAAGAATAGATAAGATAAATAATGTAAAAAAACAATTGATTTTACCAACAGAACGAAGTTATTATGACGTAAAAGTTCCGTTATACAGACAATTTTTAGCATATAGAACATTGATACCCGAATTTGATTTTTATACAAAAAATGATTATTCTTCCATATCCATTATTCTAAAAGATAATAAACATATAACAAAAATACAGAATTTTATTGCTGAATTTACAAGATTGTATCAACAAGCAAAAAACTATGAGGAAGAGGGAAATTTAAAAAAGGCGTGTGTCTTTTATGAAAGACTGCTTTCTGAAGAATATTTTATGACTACTCCTTACGATAGATTGATAAAGATTTATTCAAAATCTAAACTAAAAAGTGCTGAAAAAGAGGTTTTAGAATACGCTATTAAATTTTTTACAGATAAAAGAAAAAACGATGCAACGTATATTTCAGAATTAGGAAAAAAATACGGAAAATCTGAATTTGTAAAAGAACGAATACAGAATAATGAGAAGATAACATATTACTTTGGAATTTTTGAGTTTTACAATCCTTATAAGATAATAGACAAGTGGCAAGAAAGATTAACAAAATTAAATACACAATGACAAGGACAATAAAAATATCGGATTATCTGCAACCGAAGTTTTATTCTTGTATGAGTAAAGGAATGTTTGCAAAGTTAAATAAAGCCTTTGCTGACGGTTGCACTGAAATTGAGGTTGAAATATCGGACTTTGAAACGATGATGTCTAATTACAAAGAAAAAATGCGTTATGTCCAGGGCGATTAAAGATATTTCATTAAGACAGGAAATTAACGCAAGATTTTTTCAAGTAATAGATTTGTTGAAGTCAAACGGCACAATGAAAGGTTTAAACGGTTTTTGTAAAGAACACGGGTTAAACGTTCCGAAATACTATAAGATACGTTCGCAAAATGAAATGTTAAAGGGGTTTAAATACAAGTTTATTGATATTGAAGCCTTGTATTATATTTCATTGGATTATAATATTTCTTTGCAATGGCTGTTTTACGGTGTCGGTCCTATGTTTGAAGACAAACGTAAAAAATCAAACTGATTCTTCTTCGTCTTCCAATAATTCAATAGCGGATTGTTTTGTTTCATCTGTTATTGTACGGTAGCGTGAAAATGCCCTTGAATGTTCGGAGTGTCCTGTCATTGATGAAATGATGTTTGGGTCGTGGATTTTGTTATAAAGATTGCCTCCGAATGTACGGCGTGCAAGATGAGAACTTGCAACTTCATAAAGTGGTTTTTGCTCCGCAATTCTCGTTTTTGGGTTTAATACAGTAACTACGCGGTCAAGTTTTGCATACTTAAAACATTCTTTGATTTTTCTGTTATAGTGTTGCTCCGTAAATTGTACAGGAAATAACAAATCCCTTTCACCGTCTGAATACTTGTTTATGATTTCCTTTGCTGTTTTTGTCAATGGCACTCTTATTGTTTTAGGGTCTTCTCCTTTTGTTTTCTCTTGGATGTATTCTATTGCTCCGTTTATAATATTTCCTTTTTTTAATTTGAATAAATCACCAACACGGCAACCTATCAAACATTGAAATACGAAAATATCTTTGTATAACTCTAAATTTTCCGTACTGTCTGAATAATCGCAATTATATAATTGATTTCTTTCTTCAATAGTTATATAAAACGGTGTTCCGTAAATTTCTTTTGGTATCTTGTACTTTGCAAAAGGATTGTTATTTGTGTATTCATTGACTATTGCCCAATTTATAAAAGAACGGAAAGCACGCAACAACTTATTAACTGTATTCATACTTCTTGCTCCAATCGTTCTGCTTACGTTTGAAAAAACATCTTTTAAATAAGGGTCTTTCTGTAATTCTGCACCGTTATAATAAAACATTCCGAAATCTTGCAATGTTTCACTGTCAATAGTACTTAAATTCAAGGTGTATGCAGAATTTTTAACGGCTCTTATATATCTTTCATAGCGTAAAAACTCGTCCCTTATATTCTTATGTAGTAAAACTCTTTTCGGCGATAATTCAACGCTCTTTAATTCAATATATTTATTATAGACTTCTACAAAATCAAAAGCGGATTTGTTTTTGTACCGTTCAGGGTACATTTCAATTAACATATATTTACGAAAATTCTTTGCGTTGATAATATCCGTACTATTCAAAAGATTTTCAAATGAACGCCTTGCAAATACTTTCAGTTCCGCAATTCTGTCCGTCAATTCTCTTGCCTCGTAACGTTCAAAAGGTAAAGCGTGCGGTCCTGCTTTTACTTCCTCTTTCTTTGAGTTCCAAAGATTAGTTTTTACTTTAATACCTGTATTGAAAGACAAGTTTATATTTCCTTTGCTTTCTCTTAAACGCAATAAAACATTGGCAAATTCATTTTTGCCTGGTATGATAATCGCCCTTATGGTCATTGTCAAAAAAAAGTAAATTGTTCCGACTGCAAAAGTAAAAATTTTTGCCGAATTATTGCCAAGAAAATACAAAGTTTTACAAAGTTATGAAAGTAAAATCGCTGAAAATCATAATAAAAATAAAAAAGGAGTTGATATTCAACCCCTTTCTGTTGTCCCATCAAGACTCGAACTTGAAACGACAGAACCAAAATCTGCTGTGTTACCATTACACCATGGGACAATCCTTTTTCTTTCTTGATTTCGGAGTGCAAAATTATAATAATTTATCAAATTGACAAAATATTTAAGTGTTTTTTTTCAAATTTTTATAATTTTGCAATCGGATAAGAACGAAATAAGTGGATAACAAGGAAGAAAATATAGTATTATCTGTCAAAGATTTAAGCGTTTCATTCAAGCAAAATAAGCAATGGAACGAGGTAACTCATAAAGTGAATTTTTATATTCGCAGAGGTGAAATCTTAGGTTTGGTAGGAGAGAGCGGAAGTGGGAAAAGCGTTTCATCTTTAGCCGTTATGGGATTGTTGGATAAGAAAATTGCTAAAATAACCAACGGAGAATTTGTTTTCAGCGGCAAAAACAAAGCGATGATTTTTCAGGAGCCTATGACCGCTTTAAATCCTGTAAAAAAATGCGGTCCGCAAGTAGATGAGATGTTATTGACCAACACCTCATTGACAAAAAAAGAGGCCAAAGAAAGGACGCTTCGGTTGTTTGAGGAAGTACTTTTGCCGGATGTTAAACGTGTTTATAATTCTTATCCTCATTCTCTTTCAGGCGGACAGCGGCAAAGAGTTATGATTGCCATGGCTTTGAGTGTCAATCCCGAACTTCTTATTGCCGATGAACCTACAACCGCACTTGACGTTACCGTTCAGAAAACCGTTTTGCAACTTCTGAAAAGTTTGCAGCAAAAACACAATATGGCGGTTTTGTTTATTTCACACGATTTGGGTGTAGTTAAAAGTATTTCCGACAGAATTGCGGTTATTTATAAAGGAAGTATTGTTGAAATGAATGATGCACGGAGCATATTTACAAATCCGCAACACATATACACAAAAAGCCTTATTGCTTCCCGACCTCCTTTGGATTATAAGCCCGAACGATTGATGACCGTCAATGATTTTATGACAGGTAACATATCCGATGTGAATTACAAGCATTCAAAAAGCAGTGCTGTCGAAAATAAGGAAAGCAACTATCGTACAACACCGTTAGAGAACGGAACTCCTTTGTTGGAAGTTAAAGATCTTCAAATCGATTATGTGTTAAAACGGAACTTTTTCGGTAAGGTAACCAAAAGTTTCCATGCAATAGACAACGTGGGATTTGAAGTTATGAAAGGAGAAACATTGGGACTTGTAGGAGAGAGCGGTTGTGGTAAAACAACGGTCGGAAGGGCTGTAACGAGATTGATAAATATTTCGTCGGGAAATATAATATTTGAAGGCAGAAGCCTTGATAAGATGACGCGATCCGAAAAACACAATCTGAGAAAAGATATTCAGATAATATTTCAAGATCCTTATTCATCGCTCAATCCGAGAAAGACGATAGGTGCGGCAATTGAAGAACCGATGCAGGTATTCGGTCTTTACAATTCCGAACAAAGGAGAAATAAAGCATCGGAACTTTTGATAAAAACGGGACTTAATGCCGATTTCTATTCACGTTATCCTCATCAGTTGTCAGGCGGTCAGCGTCAAAGGGTAGGAATAGCACGTGCTTTGGCTTTAAATCCGAAACTTATTATATGTGATGAAAGTGTTTCGGCTTTGGATGTCAGCGTACAGGCTCAAGTGTTGAATCTTTTGAATGATTTGAAACGGGATTTCGGATTTACTTATATCTTTATTTCACATGATTTGAGCGTTGTCAAATATATGTCCGACAGAATTATTGTAATGCAGAAAGGAAAGATTATAGAACAGGGAGATGCCGAACAAATTTATAATAATCCGAAAGAAGAATATACCAAGAAATTGATAGACTCCGTTTGTATTTAGAGTGTATCGGAAAAGTATAATGATTTTGTAAGTTTTTTCACTGATTTTCGTCAAAATCTCAGACATTTTTTAGAAAATCAGTGATATTTTTTTCCCGAATAAACCATACGTTTTGTTCATGTCTGACCTTGGTATTTGATACAAAAAAACAGCCCTGACGATTAGTAACCGTAAGGCTGTTTTTAAGTTGTTATTCGGTATGAGTTAAACAAGTTATTTGATTATAATCTCATCAATGAACAACCATGACTTTTCTCCTGCGGATAAATGCCATTCAGGGTTCTTCATTCTGTTATATGCTTTCATCTTTATGTATCTTGCAGAGATTTTTTTCTGAGTTGCAAAAGTGTGTGTTATTACTCCGCTTTGATGCGGGTCAATTGGATTCATAACCGTTTCAAACAAAGTGAAGTCTTTTCCGTTATCGGAATAGTAGTATTCAACTTTGACAGGAGTAAATATCCATGCACGTTCGTCTTGTACGAAATGACCTCCTACGGATTTGACTTCTTGTTTTTTACCTAAGTCGATAATTGCCTCGACATTCTCTCCCCAATAGCCTTGCCAACAACCCAAACGCCAATTGTCGGTACCTAATTTCTGATCAATCAAAGCATTGTCGCCACCTGCAGTATATTGCGGAGAATACGGGGTAAGAAGTTTGATCTTTCTGCCTTCGGGAATTTTATAGAAAGAGGCCTTAACGTTTTTACTGATATTACTGCTGCATATATTGGAAACATTAATGTCATTAGTACCGTTAAGTACGATTCTTTCGGTCTTCATCGGAGAAAAATCCTTGTTGAGATAATTTACTTTGATTTCCAAATTATCCGTAAAGGTTCCCGTTCCTTCATATTCCAAATTAGGAACAATGGAAATAAGGTTATCCGTTATTTGAGCCTTCGGGCAATCCTCAGGTAAGCAGGCAAAGTTTTCTTCAGGCGTATCGCTCATAACAAAGGTTAATGTGCCGCCGTTTATGATGTCTTCGTGTTTGATATAACTCTTGGTATAGTTCTGTTTATTCAAAGTAAGGTTTTTAACATACATAGTGTTTTTACCTTGTTTGGAATTGATTACGAATTTTTTACCGTTAGTAAGATTTATAGTAACTTTATCAAACAAAGGAGAGCCGATAACATACTCACCGCTGACAGGAGAAACGGCATATAAGCCCATGGCACTCATAACATACCATGCAGCCATCTGTCCGCAGTCATCATTACCGCAAACTCCGTCAGGTTTATCGGAATATAA
>JAFUYA010000123.1 GCA_017477025.1 Bacteroidales bacterium
AAATGATTGTCCATGCAGATACGGAGACTCCTCTTACATGTGAGTTGCCTCCTTTTGTAGAAATGACGGTAACTTATACAGAACCCGGAGTAAAGGGTAACACTGCGACCAATGCTATGAAAGATGCTACCGTAGATACAGGAGCAAAGATACGTGTTCCTTTGTTTATTAATGAAGGAGAAAGAATCAGAGTGGATACTCGTACTGCAGAATATGCCGAAAGAATAAAGAATTAATCTTAGGAACGTATATTTTAGTTTATAAAAAGGAAACAAGATGGAATTTTCTTGTTTCCTTTTTTAGTTGTAGATATTTTTTGGTAAGAAAAAATTTTTTCTTACCTTTGCACCTTAAAAGAATTAGCCATTATGTCAAAAGCAGAGGATTTAAAGCGACAAATATTAGAACTGACGGAAGAATATTACAGAGAAACTAAACTCAATGACAAGTTTACGGCAGGAAAGACGTACGTCAATTACGGAGGTCGTTATTTTGACGCAAAGGAAATGCAAAACCTTGTGTCAGCTTCATTGGATTTCTGGCTGACGGCAGGAGATTGGGCAGCAAAGTTTGAAAAAGGTTTGGCGGATTGGTTAGGAATTAAGTTTTGTTCATTGTGTAATTCAGGATCATCGGCAAATCTTTTGGCTTTCATGGCACTGACATCACCATTGTTGAAAGAAAGACAGATAAGACGTAAAGATGAAGTAATAACGGTTGCGGCAGGTTTTCCGACAACTGTTTCCTCTATTATGCAATACGGAGCAGTTCCTGTTTTTGTAGATGTTACAGTCCCTCAATACAACATAGATGTGCATGAATTGGAGAAAGCATTGTCGAACAAAACAAAAGCAGTAATGATTGCACATTCGTTAGGTAATCCTTTTGATATTGACGGTGTGAAATCTTTCTGCGATAAGCATAATTTATGGCTGATCGAAGACAATTGCGACGCTCTGGGTTCTGAATATATTATAGACGGGAAGAGATATAAGACAGGGACTATAGGAGATATAGGAACTTCATCTTTCTATCCGCCTCATCATATCACGATGGGAGAGGGCGGTGCCGTATATACTAATAATCCGTTACTGCACAAAATAGTAAATTCATTCAGAGATTGGGGAAGAGATTGCTGGTGCAACAGCGGAGTTGATAATACATGTAAGCAACGTTTTACAAAACAATACGGAAACTTACCTTTGGGTTACGATCATAAGTATGTATATTCCCACATGGGCTATAATTTAAAAGCAACGGACTTACAGGCATCCGTAGGTGTGGCACAATTGGAAAAATTGGATTACATCGTTCAACGCAGAAGAGAGAATTTTGATTATTTATACAAAGGGTTGAATGGAACGAAAGGATTGATACTTCCGACAGCACAGAAAAACAGCATACCGTCATGGTTCGGGTTTATGATAACAGTAGAAGATACGGCAAGTTTTTCACGCAATGATCTGACAACATATCTGGAAAGTAAGAAAATTCAGACACGTAATTTGTTTGCAGGTAATTTGACAAGACATCCCGCTTTTGCAAGTTATACAGAAGGAGAAGATTATAGAATTGTAGGTAACTTGACTGTCACGGATAGGATAATGAACTCTACTTTTTGGGTCGGAGTTTATCCCGGTATGACAAAGGATAAGTTGCAATATATGATAGATACGATAAAAGAGTTTATTGACACAAAATAATAAATATTATGAAAGCGGTTATATTAGCCGGTGGATTCGGAACAAGATTGAGTGAAGTAACGGGTTTGATACCTAAGCCTATGGTTGAGATAGGAGGCAAACCTATACTATGGCACATAATGAAAACCTATGCTTATTACGGAATTAAGGATTTTATTGTTTGTTGCGGCTACAAACATTATTTGATAAAAGAGTACTTCGCTAATTATTTTATCCACAATTGTGATATGACCGTGGATTTGAAGGATAATTCCATGCAGGTCCATAATTCCAATTCGGAAGATTGGAAAATAACGATGATTGATACAGGATTGAATACACAGACAGGAGGACGTATTAAAAGAATTCAAAAATATGTTGGAGAAGAACGTTTCTGTCTTACATACGGTGACGGAGTTGCAGATATAAACATCGCAGATACCATTAGACAGCATGAACTTAGTAAGGCTGTTATTTCCATGACTGTTTATCAGCCTGCAGGTAAATTCGGAAGCGTAGTTCTTAATGATGCTAACGGCATGATTACATCTTTTAAGGAAAAACCTGCCGGTGACGGTGCTTGGGTTAATGCGGGATATTTTGTTTGTGAGAAAGAAGTGTTTGATTATATTCCCGATAATGACGATACTTGCATATTTGAGAGAAAACCATTGGAACAACTTGCCTCTGACGGTAAAATGCATGCGTACAAACATACGGGATTTTGGAAACCTATGGATATACTACGGGACAATAAAGAATTGAATCGTATGTGGGATGAAGGTGTCGCACCATGGAAAGTATGGAAGTAATTGTTAAGATTTTGTATTCGTTTGCGAATAGATTCATATACGTAAATAGTACTTTATATGTTTAAGGATTTTTATAAAGGCAAAAGAGTTCTCATCACGGGACATACGGGTTTTAAGGGATCGTGGCTTGCAATATGGCTTCATTCACTGGGTGCCGAAGTTATAGGGGTAGGGCTTGACCCTTATACGGACAGAGATAATTTTGTATTATCCCGCATAGGCGAAAAGATTGAAGCCGACATAAGAGAAAATATCTGTGAGGGAGAAAAAATTAAAGAGATTTTCAAAGCATATCAACCTGAAATAGTTTTTCATCTTGCCGCTCAGCCTTTAGTACGATTGTCTTATGAAAAGCCTGTTGAGACATACATGATCAATGTGATGGGAAGTATAAACATTATGGAGGCTGTTAGAGTTACCGATAGTGTGCGTGTATGTGTCATGATAACCACGGATAAGTGTTATGAGAATAAGGAGCAAATATGGGGATATAGAGAGAATGAACCTATGGGAGGATATGATCCTTATTCATCTTCAAAGGGAGCAGCCGAAATTGCCATCTCTTCATGGCGAAGAAGTTTCTTTAATCCTGATTTCTATGAAAAGCACCATAAATCCATTGCTTCTGCTCGTGCAGGCAATGTAATAGGAGGCGGTGATTGGCAAAAGGATCGAATTATTCCGGATTGTATACGTAATTTAGAATCCGGTAAAACTGTCGGAATTCGTTCTCCGCAAGCCGTACGTCCTTGGCAACATGTATTGGAACCGTTGAGAGGTTATCTTTTACTTGCGGAAAAAATGTGGAATGAACCTGCTAAGTATTGTGAAGGATGGAATTTCGGACCTACGCAAAATAGCATTATCTCTGTTTGGGAGGTAGCAAAGAAAGTTATTGATTGTTATGGTAGCGGAGAGTTGAAGGATTTATCAGTTGAAGACTCTCTTCATGAGGCTAATTTGTTAATGTTGGATATTAGTAAGGCGAAATTTTGTTTAGGATGGCAACCTAAGTTGAGTATATCCGATTGTATTGCCCTTACTGTTGATTGGTACAAACGCTATAAGACAGAAGATGTATATCAGTTTTGTTTAGAGCAGATAGAAAAATATTCTTCTTTATGAACTTATTATGAAAGAAAATCTGTTTATAATAGGCGGAAGCGGTTTTATCGGAAAGAATCTTACGGAGTATTTTATCAATAAATTTAATATCTATATTATTGATAAGTTCATTGATGTTAGTTTTTTTTCTTCTCTCAGGCAAAAGATCAAATCAGAGGAAGATTCCTCAAAGACGGATTCGGAATTGGTTACTATTCAATGGGATTTAAGCGAAAATAAATTTACGCAGACACTTCCTGATCCTGATTACATCGTTAATCTTGCTTCCGTAGTAACTGCTGACAGGAATTTGTCTTTGTTTGATTCAATGATATCATCTAACCTTAAGGTGTTGATGAATTTGTACGATGCATACAAAGAATCTAAACACTTGAAGTTATTCGTTCAGTTCGGCTCTTCGGAAGAATACGGCAATGTAAAATCTCCTTACATTGAAACAATGAGAGAGCAGCCAGATTCTCCGTATTCTCTTATCAAGCAACTTACTGTTAATACTTCATTGATGCTTTTCCGTAATTACGGATTTCCCGTTACGGTTGTAAGACCTGGGAACTTATTCGGGAAGTATCAAAATACGGAGAAATTTATTCCTTACATAATTACTAAACTCAAAAAAAATGATCCGATAGATGTAACTCTTTGTGAACAGAAAAGAGATTTTATTTATGCGGAAGATTTTGCTTGGTGTATTTCCGAAATTATTACTCACTACGACAGAGTAAAAGGAGAAATAATTAATGTTGCAAGTGGAGAAAGTATTGCTCTTAAAGATATTATTGAAACGCTGAAAAAAGAGTTGAATTCTTCTTCAATAGTAAATTACGGTAAGATTCCGTATAGGGAGAATGAAGCGATGGATTTGCGTTGTAATATAGACAAATTTGAGAATTTGACGTCATCTAAAATAACGTTTAATGTAAAACAACGGTTCAAAGAATTAGCAGAAAAATTTATTTAGAATATGAAATATCTTATTACAGGAGGATGCGGATTTATAGGGAGTAATTTGGCAGCTGAGGTTTTAAGGCGGAATGAAGAGTTGTATGTTGTCGATAATCTGTACAGATTCGGCAGTGATATGAATCTGCAATGGTTGAAAAGTTTGGGAGAGTTCAAATATTATCCTGCGGATACAAGAAATATAAATGATATTGAATCGGTTATTAAAGAAGTCAGACCTGATTATATATTTCATTTAGCAGGTCAGGTGGCTATGACGACAAGTATTTCCAATCCTCGGCAGGATTTTGAAACAAATGCTTTGGGAACATTTAATGTGTTGGATTCCGTTAGGAAATATTCTCCTCATACGGTTATACTTTACTCTTCTACAAATAAAGTTTACGGAGACTTTGAATATCTGCATTTTGATGAAAGTGCTACACGCTATATCTGCAGAGAATATCCGAACGGTTTTGATGAAAATCTTCGTCTTGATTTTCATTCTCCGTACGGTTGCTCCAAAGGAACGGCCGATCAGTATTTATTGGACTTTCATAGAATCTATGGAGTGAATACAGTTGTATTCAGGCATTCCTCAATGTACGGAGTAAATCAACATGCAACGTTTGATCAGGGCTGGATAGGGTGGTTCTGTCAAAAGGCATTGGAAATCAAACTCGGTAGGAGTAAGGCTCCTTTCACCATTCAAGGTACGGGCAAACAGGTAAGAGATGTTCTTTATGCTGATGATGTTGTTAATTTGTATTTCACAGCTAAAGATTGCAAACAGGCTTACGGTCAGGTGTTCAATATCGGAGGGGGAATTGAAAATTCTTTATCTTTACTTGAATTATTTGATTTGTTAGAAAAGGAACTTAACATAAAAATGGACTACGAACAATTGGAATGGCGTGAAAGTGATCAAAAAGTGTTTGTAGCAGACATAACTAAAGCGAGAAATATTATTAAATGGCGACCTGAAGTAGGGAAAGAACAGGGATTAGCATTGATGTTAAAGTGGGTAGGGAAATCATACTGAAAAAAAATAATTATAAAAGAAAATACAACGTAAAGATGAATTTAACCGTATTAATACCTACATTTAACAGAGAGAAAGGGTTGAAAAATCTTTTAGAGAATTTGTATTCTCAAGGGCATATCGGTGAATATAAAATCGTTATTTCGGACAATCATTCGGATTATGATGTTCGTAAAATGATAGATGATAATTTCGATAAATCTTTTTCAGAGATTATTACCGTAAACAAATGGAACTTTAATGTCGGAATGAGTAGCAATATATCAATTTCCTATCTTTTGGTAGATACTCGTTGGTGTTGGTGCATATCTGACGATGATAAAGTTTTGGACGGCTCTATTGATACAGTACTTTCCGATATCAAAAAGTTTGATAATGAAAATATAACGGCGGTTAAATATTCCCTTCTGAATAAAGTGCAGCACGAGAACAGATATATCAATTCATTTGATGATTTTTTGAACTACTATTCCGTGAAAAGCAGACGAGGAGAACTATATTACCTGTCCATGCTTTATAACATGGATAATATAAGACCTTATCTTGGATTACTGACGGAGCATTCATATACTTACATATCATTTTTGATTCCTTTATTGAAAGGACTTCTTGACGGCAAACGTTTCTTTGTCAGTTCCCGTCCTTGTATTGAATACAGTGAAAGGGCTGATGACAACTGGAGTGCAAAGAGATATGTTAATGTTATGTTGGGTGTGAGAACTTTTGCTGATATTGATTTTAATATTTCTGCAAAGTGGCAACGGAAATTATTGAAAGTAATCTCACAAAATCTTCCTTTGATTCGCATAACAGGGAAGATAACTCAGCAGAAGACTTTCTTTCGGCGTAGATTACTTTGGAAAAATTCCTATTTCATGTATAAACGCAACGCAAATGTGTTTATGCGATTGCTTTGTTACATATTGTTTGTTACAAACTTCGATTTATACGGGTTGTGTCGAAAAATATATTACCGTCATATCAATAAGAAAGCCGGAGTCAGGATATAATGGCAACAGTTTCACAACAGGGTAAGACTTTAGCAAAAAATACCGTTTTTATGTATATAAGAATGGCATTATTGACCGTGGTCTATTTCTATACTTCAAGAGTGCTTCTTAAAGAATTGGGAGTAGATGATTTCGGTATATACTCTCTTGTGGGCAGTGTTGTGGCAATGTTTGAAAGTATTAAAGTACTTTTTACTGCATCCACACAAAGATTTCTCAATTACGAAATGGGGCGTAATAATAAGGATAAACTCATTTCGGTTTTTAATACGAGCATATACATAAATATATTTATTGCATTGTTATTTATTGCAGCCGTTGAGATTGTTGGCTTATGGTTTCTGGATTTTAAAGCCAACATTCCTGTCGGCAGGACGTTTGCAGCACAATTTGTATTTCAAACCTCATTATTTGCAACTATTGCGGGAATAGTTACAACCCCCTATGAAGCATGTGTTATAGCACATGAAAAAATGGACTTCTATGCTCTGATAAGTGTAATTGACGGTATATTAAAATTGGTTGCAGTTCTTCTTTTACCTTTTATTCCTTTTGACAAACTTATTTTCTACGGTTCGGCTGTAATTTTGATAACCGTAATCATGCGACTATGTGTAATACTTTATTGTAACAAGCATTTCAGAGAATGTAAACTGAAAAGAATTTACGATAAAGCTTTAATTCGTCAGATGATTTCTTTCGCAGGATGGAGATTTGTGGGTAATGCCTCATTTACGGTAACACAGAACGGGTTGAATATGCTTCTGAATATATTCGGAGGTACGGTCGTTAATGCAGCCAGAGGGATTTCATATCAAGTCAAGGGTGCAGTCAGTATGTTTCTGAATAATATCACTATTGTCGTTAATCCGTATATCACACGTTCGTTTGCATCAGGAGAGAAAAACAAAATGTTTGCAATGTTGTTTTTTGCTTCAAAGGCGATATTTATTCTTGATGCAATAATTGTTATTCCGCTGTTGTTTCTAACGGATGAGGTCTTGGCGGTATGGCTCGGAAGCGTCCCTTTATACAGTGTGGTATTTGTTCGTATTTTGTTGTTGAATACTCTTGTAAGTGCCTTGCATCAACAGATAGACGTTGTCTTTATGGCAAGTGGGAAAATGAAAACTTACCAAATATGCGAAGGTATTTTGTTGTTGCTTCCGGTTCTTTTATCTT
The DNA here is from genome assembly GCA_017477025.1 of Bacteroidales bacterium. Lineage (GTDB taxonomy): Bacteria > Bacteroidota > Bacteroidia > Bacteroidales > P3 > Scybalousia_A. Next base: position 7,793 of record JAFUYA010000123.1, read on the forward strand.
ATATCGGTTTAAGATTGAATATGCCGTTCGAGTGGGTGTTTGTTCTTGTGATGGCTATAGAAATCTTGGATGTTGCAGTGATTGTATGTATTGCTAAGAAAGTTGTACAACTGAATATAGCCGACTATTTGAAAAAAGTTATACTTCCTTGTTTGATGATAACTGCAATAATTCTTATTACTTGGCAAATCGGGATAAGATTCCTGAATAATAATATTATAACAAAGGTACTGTGGGCGTTGTTAGCAGATTCCATATCTGCATTACTGATGTTGCGTGCAGGTTTAACAAAAGAGGAAAGAAATAATTTGAGGAATCTTTTAAGTAACGGGAGATTCTCTTTTCTGAAAAAAATTATATGACAACAAATACTTAGTGAAAGTAGTTATATACTTTCTCGGCTTTACTCTTTCCTATGCACAAAGTCAAAGATTCCAGCGTTGCGTTCTTTATTTTTGCAACCGAAGTAAATTTCAATAATAGATCCTGTGCCGTTTTTTCTCCTATACCGTCAATGTCCGTCAATTCTGTACGGAATGTTGCCTTTGAACGTTTATCTCTGTGAAAAGTTATTCCGAATCTGTGTGCCTCGTCTCTTATATGTTGAATAATCTGGATTGTATGCGAACGCAGATCCAAACAAAGGGGATTGGGATCATCGGGAAAATAGATTTCTTCCAACCTTTTAGCCAAACCTACAACAATTACTTTATCCAACACATCGGCTTTTTTCAATGCTTCAACCGCACTTGACAACTGCCCCTTGCCTCCGTCAATTACTATCAAATCCGGTAAATCCCGTCTTTCTTCTACCAATCTTGAATAGCGACGATATACAATTTCACGCATAGAAGCAAAATCATCAGGGCCGACTACGGTTTTTACATTAAAATGTCGATACTCTTTCTTACTCGGTTTTCCTTCTCTGAAGACAACACATGAAGCTACGGGTTGATTACCTTGAATATTAGAATTGTCAAAACACTCTATGTGGTGCGGTGGTCTGTCCAAATGCAAATCTTTTTGCATCTGAAAGACAACTTTATTGGCCCATCGTCCGGGATCGAGAATTTTCTGCTTATTTTGTTTCTGTGCCTTATAAATTTGTACGTTGTGTAAGGCAAACTCCAGCAATTTTTTCTTATCTCCCGAAACGGGTATCGTTTGTTGTACATAATCTTCAGGTAAATCCAATTTCTGCTGAACGATTATTTCTTTTGACAGCCAATTCATACGCATACGATTTTGTGTTATCGCACTTGCAAGAATTTCTTGTGCGGTCATATCAAGTTTCTTTGACACTTCGGTTGAAAAGGACATATTTATCTTACCTTCCACAACTTTTGTCATATTGATGTATACCGAATCTTCGTCTTCTGCACAGGCATAAACTTCCATATCATGTGAATAGGCACTGATTACTGCACTCTTGGCACTATAGTTTTCCAACAGTGTAATACGTTCTTTGATAAGTTGGGCTTTTTCAAATTTCTGCTCTTCCGCATATTGCATCATCTTGGTTTTAAGTTCTTTCAGATATGTAGAAAATGAACCCTTGATGATTTGTTTTATACCTGCTATATCCTTGTTATATTCTATACGCGTCTGTTCTCCTATGCAGGGGGCTTCGCATAATCCTATCTGTGCATTAAGGCAAGAGCGGAATTTGTTTTTAGCAATACTCTCTTCCGTCAAAGCCAATGAACAGGTGCGGTATGTGAAAACCTGACGAATTAAGGACATAAATTCTTTGAGCATTCTGACTGACGGATAAGGTCCGAAATACAGCGATCCGTCATGTACAATGTGTCTTGTGGAGTATATACGCGGAAACTCCTCATTGGTAATCCGTATCCACGGATAAGTTTTATCATCTTTAAGAAGTATGTTGTATCGAGGTTGGTAACGCTTAATCAGGTTATTCTCCATCAACAATGCTTCCGTTTCACTATGCACGTGAACAAAATGAATATCCGCTATTTTTCTTACCAACAATTGAGTTTTTAAACTTCTCGGCGAATCATTGCGGAAATAAGATAACACCCTGTTTTTTAAGTTTTTTGCCTTACCTACATAAATAACATCTCCCTTTTTGTTGAAATACTGATAAACACCGGGAGTTGTAGGCAGAGTTGCCAATATCGGCAGGATGCGTTCTTTGAAAGGATTGTTTTCTAATATGTCATACGGATTATTCAGCATTTTTGTAAGCGTCAGTATCGGATTTGACCACTTTGATGCCGATGTCCATGATTCCTACAGTTTTTGCATACGTTCCTAAATTAGTAAGGGAAATCGTATATGAGCCTTTGGATGAAAATTCTACGAACGAGCGGCATCTTTCTTCAATATCAATCAAATCGCCTGCAGCATCGCCTACCCATTTTTCGCCGTAACGGTCTTTAAGTTTAACGGTATGAGTCGATTCTCTGGTAATACCTTCGGGAGTTGTGATTTTCATCAGAAATTTTACCTTGTCTTCGTTCATATACGGCGTATGACGAATGGTAACAAAGACATCATAAACGGAAGTCGTATCTTCAATCGTAATATTGTTGAAGGTAACGGTCTTATCTTCCGTAAGACGTTCCCACGTATAGTTGTTGAATTCGTGTCTTTGCTGATAAACCTTACCTTTATTGCAACCGATAAAACAAAACGAGGTTGCAATAAAGATAAGGATGATAAAGATTTTTTTCATTATATAAAACATTGTATGAGAGTTACAAACTATTGATGCAATTTGTTACATTCTCTTCTATTCTCTTCACAATATCGGAGTGTTTATCGGCTTTCACGAATTTTTTACCAGTGATATGTTCGTAAAGTTCTATATAACGAGCAGAAATTCCCTCAATGATTTCGTCCGTCATTTCAGGAACCGTTTGTCCTGTCTTTCCTTGGAAGCCGTTATCCATAAGCCATTCACGAACAAATTCCTTACTCAACTGTCTTTGCTTTTCGCCATTGGCCTGTCTTTGTTCGTAGCCTTCGGAATAGAAATAACGTGAGGAATCAGGAGTATGAATCTCATCAATCAAATAAATCTTTCCGTCTGCTTTGCCGAATTCGTATTTGGTATCAACAAGAATCAAACCGTGTTTCAAAGCAATCTCACTTCCTCTGTTAAACAGTTTCAAAGCATAGTCTTCAATTTGTTCATAATCTTCTTTGCTGACCAAACCTTGCTTTATTATTTCTTCTTTTGAAATATTTTCGTCGTGTCCTGCATCGGCTTTGGTTGTAGGAGTGATGATAGGCTGTAAAAATTTGTCATTTTCTTTCATTCCTTCAGGAAGAGGAACTCCGCATAACTCTCTGGCTCCGTCTCTGTAAGCACGATAAGCACTACCTGCCAAATAACCGCGGACAATCATCTCAACCTTGAACCCTTCACACTTTCTTCCGATTGTAACCATAGGATCGGGTGTTGCAATCTTCCAATTAGGTACAATATCCGAAGTAAGATCCAAGAATTCAGCGGCAATTTGGTTTAATATCTGACCCTTGAAAGGAATACCTTTCGGTAAAACAACGTCAAAAGCACTGATTCGGTCGGTAACAACCATTGCAAGGTATTTGTCATCAATATTATAAACGTCACGTACCTTGCCTACGTAAAGATTTTTTTGTTTAGGAAAATTGAAATTAGTTTTCGTAACTGCCTGCATAATACAACTATTTTTAATTGTTTTGTAAAAAAAATAACGCTTCAGCGTTTCGATTTGCAAAGATAAGATTTTTATTATTATTATGAAAAATAATTGTTGCAATATCTGATAAATTTTTTGCAATTGCAAAAACGGATTTTGATTTTATTGAAAAAGGGTCGGAAAACAATGAAAAAATCTTTGTAATTAATGAAAACATTTTTGTCAGGACGGTCTGAAATTATATTTCAGACCGTCTGAAACTATATTTTGAACCGTCCAAAATTTATTTCAGACCGTCCTGAACACTTATTTCTTTAATGATTTCAGAAATATTGTTAATGATTTTAATTGCTTTGTTTATGAAAACAGGGATATTGTATGATAAGAGGTGTGTTAATTTATTGATCGGGTATTCTGTTTTACGTTAGATGTATTGTAATATAAATCTTTATTTGCCGGCGAATAACAACCAGTTAGTTTGGTAACGTGTGTTTTGACGCAAGTTGCCGATAGTGGTCTTCTCTTTATTTTCCGATACGAAAAAGCCTTCACTCCAAGTTCCCATGTCCATATATATGGCATCGGTATAACCTTGTTGCAACATAACGTCGGTAAATTCCGATATATTCATTCTGTTCAGCGATTCGACAACATACGGTTTGCCGTCCTTTATTGCCAACGCCCTTCTGAAAGTAGGTTTTTGCTTGCCGAATATTGTGCATTCAACCCGTTTGCCATCGTTTATCAAAAGCATTTGTTGGAAATAGAATATATCTCCGCTTTGTACGGCGTTATAGTAAAACATTGAAGAATCTTTTATATCTCCTATGTAAATATCTTCTTTGTCTATCGTACATAGTCCTGTTTCCTGCTCTGTGGGATTTTCTATTATTGTATCAGTTCCTATGAATCTGCCGACTATTTCTTTGTAATTCTTTGCCGTGAAAGCACACGGTGCAGCAAAACAAACATTCGGATTTTCTGTAACTGAACGGTTTGAAGTAAGTTGAAGTAAGCAATTAACGGGTTCATAGACTATCAATGATAAGTCCGAAGATTCCTGTATTATTTGTATTGTATCGCATCTGCAATATGATTGTATAGTTTTGTTTTGAGCATTGGTGCCGCTAAATGCAAATATGCATATCAATAAGGTAAGGATTATTTTTCTCATATTTCTTATGTATTATAAAAATGCTTTAAGTGAATAGACGTAGCATTCAAAAAAGGTCATTATTAAACAAATTCGCAAAATAAAAGCGGAATTATAAAGTTTAATTCCGCTTTGTTCATTTCACAATTCCTTATCGCAGAGTAAAGATATTTAATCTTAATGTTCTGTATTACGACCTGTGACGGAAATATTTATCAAGCTTTTCCCATAGGATTGATTTCAGAGTAAGGAACATTAGGAACGTTTTCTTCTTTTATCTTACCGAAAGTCATTTCATAGCGAGCGATGTTCTCTTGCATTGCATGCAGGAGTTTCTTTGCATGTACGGGATTGAGTATTACACGGCTTCTTACTTGTGCTTTTGGAACACCGGGCATGATTTGAATGAAATCCAAAATAAATTCAGTAGGGGAGTGTTGTACTATCTGCAAATTGCTGTAAATTCCTTTAGCAATCTCTTCAGGTAATGTAATATCCAACTTGTTATCTTTATTATTTTCTGCCATGATTTTATATGTTATTAAAAAAAATCGGATAAGGTCGTAGAATATTTTATTCTTACGGAGTCCTTATCCGATAAATTCACTTGATAATTATTTTTTTCTGCCTCGTTTAACAGGTTGGATGCCTGATTTAGAAGCTTTATCCAGTTGTTCTTTATTTGCAACAAAAATATTTTCGTATTCTCTCAATCCGGTTCCTGCAGGAATTAGATGTCCTACCAAAACATTTTCTTTCATTCCTACCAAATGATCTTCCTTTGCACTTATTGCCGCTTCGGTCAATACTTTTGTCGTTTCTTGGAATGATGCTGCGGAAAGGAAACTCTTTGTTTGCAAAGATGCTCTTGTTATACCCTGCAATATTTGATGTGCAGTTGCCGGTTTTGCATCTCGCGACTCCATCGGTTTTAAATCTCTTCTAACCAATGACGAATTTTCATCCCTCAATTCACGCATAGAAATCATCTGACCATTCTGATAATTCTCACTATCTCCCTGATCAGTTACGACTTGCATGCCGTAAATCTTATCATTTTCTTCTTGGAAGTCAAGTTTATTTACAGCTTCCGACTCCAAGAATTGAGTATCTCCGGCATCGTCAATTTCTACCTTACGCATCATCTGACGAACAATGACTTCAAAGTGTTTATCATTGATCTTTACTCCCTGCAAACGGTAAACATCTTGTGCTTCATTGACAATATACTTCTGAACTTCCAACGGTCCTAAGACATTCAATATGTCGGCAGGTGATATTTCGCCCTCGGAGATAGGAGTTCCGGCGTTGACGTAGTCGTTTTCCTGAGCCAAGATTTGTCGTGAAGTAGGAATCAAATAAGACACCTGTTCTCCTGTTTTACCCGTGATGATAACTTCCCTGTTTCCTCGTTTAAGTTTCTTTCCGAAAGAAACCGTACCGTCAATTTCTGATATAACTGCTTGATCTGACGGGTTACGAGCCTCAAACAACTCGGTTACACGCGGCAAACCTCCCGTAATATCACCGGCTTTTGCACTTGCACGTGCTTTGGTTGCTAAGGTGATAGTAGGTTCTATTGATTCTCCGTCTTCAACGTTAAGATGTGCTCCAGCAGGCATATCATAAGACTTAACGATTATGTTGATATCAAGTTTCTTGGAATCCAATGTCTCTTTATCAGCATTTATACTTAAGTCAATGATACCGGAAACATCGCTCAAAACGGTTGTATAACCGTTGTTTGCAGTAGAATCTTCCGTCTTAAACAGAGGAGTTTTTTCTTTGATTTCCTGTCCTTGCTGAACCAATATTTCAGCGTTCTTAGGTTTAGAGTACGTTTTTCCTATGATACCAATGGAAGGGACAATACCTTTTTGTTTGGTTTCAGTAACGATTTTTTCTATAAGTCCTGTTTGAGGGTCAGATTCGCTACGGAAAGTAGTTCCTTCAATGATATTGAAGAATTTAACTTTACCTGTTACGGCAGCTATAATGTGAGACGAGTACAAATCAGGTACTGCAATGGCTTGACCGGCCTTTATTTCTTGTCCTTCACGAACATGAATGTATGCACCGAATTGGATATGTGCCTGCTGAAGGATACTGCCGGTAACCTTGTCAATTACCTGCATCTCACATGTAGATCCCATCTCACGATAGATTCTTTCCTGATTGTCGTTTAAGTATTCCTTGCTTATAAAATTACCTTTATCGTCCTTATCTCTGATAAATGCCTCTACTATATTGGAACTTTCAAAATGAACAATGCCGTCATATTTAGCATGAATGGTTGCAGAATCTCCACTTGCAACACCTCCGACGTGGAAAGTACGAAGGGTTAGCTGAGTTCCTGGTTCTCCGATAGCTTGTGCAGCAATGACACCGACAGATTCTCCTCTTTGTACGAGTTTTCCCGTAGCCAGGTTTCTTCCGTAACACTTAGCACAAACTCCTCTTTGAGCTTCACATGTCAATACCGAACGAATCTCTACTTCTTCTATTGGAGATTCTTGAATCTTCTGACAAATATCTTCAGTTAATTCGTCTCCCTCACGTGCTATCAATTCTCCCGTTTGAGGGTGTATAATATCATGAAGCGTTACACGACCTAAAATTCTATCGTACAAACTTTGTACTTCTTCGTCATTACGTACTAAAGCTCTTGTAGGAATACCTCTCAAAGTTCCGCAATCCTCTTGAGTTATAATTACATCATGAGCAACGTCCACTAAACGTCTGGTCAAGTAACCTGCATCGGCAGTCTTCAATGCCGTATCGGCAAGACCTTTTCTTGCTCCGTGTGTGGAAATGAAGTATTCCAAGACATTTAAACCTTCCTTAAAGTTGGAAATAATAGGGTTTTCGATGATTTCTGCTCCACCACTACCTGCTTTTTGAGGTTTAGCCATCAATCCACGCATACCGGAAAGCTGGCGTATCTGCTCTTTACTACCACGGGCACCTGAATCCAACATCATATATACAGAATTGAATCCCTGTCTGTCAGAGGCCATCTGTTTTAATACGTGATTTGCTAAAGTACGGTTGGTTGTAGTCCATATATCTATGACCTGATTATAACGCTCTCTGTCAGTTATGAATCCCATTTGATAGTTACCCGTTACTTCATCAACCTGACCTTCAGCCTGGTTTATTAGTTCAACTTTCTCTTCAGGAACGATAACATCTGCCAAGTTGAATGATAAACCGCCTTTAAATGCCATGTAATATCCTCTGTCTTTGATATCATCAAGGAACTGTACCGTACGAGCGGAACCGCAAGTCTTCAGTACGCCTCCGATAATGTCTCGAAGGACATTCTTTTTTATTAATTTGTTGACGTATCCATAATCATCAGGAACCAGTTTATTCAATAAAACTCTGCCCACAGTTGTACGGATGCCGTTGCTGGTTTCTACAATATCATCAGAAGTTATCTCCAATTTCAGTCCGTTAGGGGAGAAATAACCTCTATTTCCGATGGCAATACCTTCGCTGTTATTTCCTGTCTTTTTATCAAAATAGATTATATTTGACAATTTTTCTTGATTTGCATTGTGGTATAAAGTTATTCCTGCATGTAAATCAACCTTTCCTTCATTATATGCTATCTGAACGTCTTCTATTGAGTAGAAAGACTTTCCTTCTCCTAAAACTTTATTGTTTTCCTCTGATTTGCGTTCTTTTGTCATATAGTATAATCCGAGGATCATGTCTTGCGAAGGAACAGTGATAGGAGCTCCATTGGCAGGATTTAAAATATTATGAGAGGATAGCATTAATAACTGTGCTTCCAAAACGGCAGCGTTACCTAAAGGTAAATGAACAGCCATTTGGTCTCCATCAAAGTCGGCATTGAATCCCGTACAAACTAAAGGATGCAAACGAATTGCTTTACCTTCAACCAATTTTGGTTGGAATGCTTGGATACCAAGACGGTGAAGGGTAGGAGCTCGGTTTAATAACACAGGATGTCCTTTTACAAGATTCTCCAGTATTTCAATTACAACAGGCTCTTTCCTATCTACGATACGCTTTGCACTTTTTACCGTTTTTACGATACCGCGTTCAAGAATTTTTCTTATAATGAACGGTTTGAACAATTCGGTTGCCATATCTTTCGGAAGCCCGCATTCGTACATTTTCAAATCAGGTCCGACAACAATAACCGAACGGCCGGAATAATCAACACGTTTTCCCAACAAATTCTGACGGAAACGTCCCTGTTTTCCTTTTAGAGAGTCCGACAGAGATTTAAGTGCTCTGTTGGAATCACTACGGACAGAAGATACTTTTCTTGAATTGTCAAACAAAGAATCAACGGATTCCTGAAGCATACGCTTTTCATTACGCATAATCACATCAGGAGCCTTTATTTCTAATAACCTTTTTAGTCTGTTATTTCTTATTATAACTCTACGATACAGATCATTCAAGTCACTTGTTGCAAAACGGCCGCCATCAAGCGGGACTAAAGGTCTTAAGTCAGGAGGAATAACCGGAACGACTTTGACTATCATCCATTCAGGTCTGTTTTCCAGTCCTTTCTTCTCCATTTTTATCATAGACTCTCTAAAAGACTCAACTACATTCAATCTCTTTAATGTGTCTTTCTTCCTTTGCATTGAAGTTTCTTTGCTTGCAGCATCTCTTAACTGATACGAAAGAGCATTGATATCAATGGATTTAAGTAATTCATAGAGAGCCTCACCTCCCATTTTTGCAACAAACTTATTAGGATCATCATCAGGAAGATATTGATTTTCTTCAGGAAGACTATCTAAGATATTTTGATATTCTTCCTCCATCAACAAATCCAACTTATTCACTCCGTCCTTTTCTGCAATTCCAGGATTTATTACTACGTATTTCTCGTAATAAATTACCTGCTCAAGTTTCTTACTTTGAAGACCTATTAACGCTCCGATTTTATTCGGCAAAGAACGGAAAAACCATATATGAGCAACGGGGACAACTAACTGAATATGCCCCATTCGTTCCCTTCTAACCTTTTTCTCTGTTACCTCAACACCGCATCTATCACAAACTATACCTTTATAACGAATTCTCTTGTATTTTCCACAACTACACTCCCAATCTTTAACCGGTCCGAATATCTTCTCACAGAATAAACCGTCTCTTTCCGGTTTATATGTTCTGTAGTTTATAGTCTCCGGTTTGGTGACTTCTCCTTTTGAACGTCTAAGTATGGATTCAGGAGAAGCCAAACTTATGGTCATTGATTGGAATGATGAAGAACTATTATCTCTGTTTGTTAAAGCCATAATATTGAATACTATTTTTTATTTTGTGGATGATTTTCCTAATAAAAATTAATTAAATGTAATTTCAAGATTTAAGCCACGTAATTCATGAACCAGCACGTTGAACGATTCAGGAAGACCTGGAGTCGGCATATTGTCGCCTTTTACTATGGCTTCATAAGCTTTTGCTCTTCCTGAAACATCATCGGATTTAACAGTGAGCATTTCTTGTAATACATGTGAAGCTCCGTAAGCTTCCAAAGCCCAAACCTCCATTTCTCCGAATCTTTGACCTCCGAATTGTGCTTTACCGCCCAAAGGTTGTTGGGTGATTAAAGAATACGGACCTATGCTACGGGCATGCATTTTGTCATCAATCATGTGATGCAGTTTTAGCATATATACATATCCTACAGTTGCAGGCTGATCAAATTGTTCTCCTGATTGACCGTCGTAAAGATAGCATTTTCCATTTAGAGGTAGTCCTGCTTCTGCCAATTGCTCATTCACTTGGTCCAAAGTTGCTCCGTCAAAGATAGGAGTTTGATATCTTCTTCCTAATTCATGTCCGGCCCAACCTAAGATTGTTTCAAAAATTTGACCCAAGTTCATACGGCTCGGTACACCAAGCGGATTCAAGACGATATCAACAGGCTTACCATTGGACAAGAACGGCATATCCTCTTCTCTTACAATTTTAGCAACTATACCTTTATTTCCATGTCGGCCGGACATCTTATCTCCAACTTTCAACTTACGTTTCTTTGCTATATATATTTTTGCTATCTTTATTATTCCGGCAGGCAAATCATCTCCTATTGTCTGTGCAAATTGTTCTCTTGCCAACTTACCTTGATATGCTCTATATCTTAAACTATAATTGTTCAGTAGTTTTTTTATTAGATTGTTGGTTTGTTCATCATCAGTCCAACCGTTTGAATCTACCGTAGAATAGTCAATGGACAATAATAACTTCTGATTGAATTTTACTTTCTTCGGAATAAGTTCCTGTCCATAGTCTGAATATACACCATTGGAGGTCTTACCCGTAAGTAATATAAACAATTTGCCGACCAGTTTATTCTTTAATTGCTGTACTTTGTCATCGAAATCATCTTTCAATTGCTTCAAAACGATCTTGTCTTTTTGACGAGCATCTCTATCCTTTAAGAATCGTTCGAATAACTTCTTATCTATAACGACACCGTCTACCGAAGGTGGAACCTTCAAAGAGGCATCCTTAACATCCCCGGCTTTATCACCAAATATAGCAGATAACAATTTTTCTTCAGGAGTAGGATCACTTTCTCCCTTCGGAGTTATCTTTCCTACAAGTATATCTCCTTCTTTGACTACTGCTCCTATTCGAATCATACCGTTGTCATCAAGATCTTTCGTTGCATCCAGACTGACATTAGGAATATCCTTTGTAAGTTCCTCTAGCCCTCGTTTAGTTTCTCTAACCTCTGTGATAAATTCATCAATATGAACGGAAGTAAACCAGTCTTCTTTTACAACTTTCTCCGATATTACAATAGCATCCTCGTAATTGTATCCTTTCCAAGGCATAAACGCAACCTGCAAATTTCTTCCCAATGAAAGAACACCATTATTGGTTGCATATCCTTCACAAAGAATTTGTCCTTTCTTTACTTTATCGCCTTTTTTTACAATAGGACGCAGATTGATAACGGTAGAATCATTAGTTTTTCTGAATTTTACTAAATTATAAACCTTTCTGTCGTCATCGAAAGAAACAAGTCTTTCATCCTCATCTCTGTCGTAAATTATTGCTATTTCTCTTGCGTCAACAAAGTCTACAATACCGTCTGCCTCAGCTGTTATCAAATTTCTTGAGTCCATTGCCACGTAAGGCTCTATACCAGTTCCGACTATTGGAATTTGCGGATTTAACAGTGGTACAGCCTGACGCATCATGTTTGAACCCATCAAAGCTCGGTTTGCATCATCATGTTCTATAAACGGAATCAAAGATGCTGCTATAGAAGCGATTTGGTTAGGGGCAACATCAATAAGATTTACTTCTTCAGGTGAAACGATAGGAAAATCCGCTTGTTTTCTTGATCTGACTCTTTGATCCAATATTTTGCCGTCCTCAGCGACTTTAGTAACAGCTTGTGCAACGATCAACTCTTCCTCTTCTTCCGCAGTCAAATAGACAGGATCTGCCTCGTAATTTACTTTGCCGTCCTTTACCGTATAATACGGTGTGGAAATAAACCCTAAAGAATTAATTTGTGCAAAAACACTTAATGAAGATATTAATCCGATGTTAGGTCCTTCAGGAGTTTCTATTGTACACAATCTACCGTAATGAGTGTAGTGGACGTCTCTAACCTCGAAACCAGCTCTTTCTCTTGACAATCCTCCAGGGCCTAATGCTGATATACGCCTCTTGTGAGTCAGTTCTGCAAGAGGATTTGTTTGGTCCATGAATTGGGACAACTGATTTGTTCCGAAGAATGAATTGATGACGGAGGATAGTGTCTTTGCATTAACAAGATCTGTCGGAGAAAAGACTTCATTGTCACGGACATTCATTCGCTCTCTAATAGTTCTGGCCATACGAGCCAAACCAACTCCGAATTGCGAGTGTAATTGTTCTCCTACAGTACGGACTCTACGGTTACTTAAGT
>JAFUYA010000124.1 GCA_017477025.1 Bacteroidales bacterium
AATATCTATGATATGGATCTTCGTTTGAACGGAGTGGAAACTTTTTCCGTATCGGATTCTCACAATGTGCGTATTACTCCGTACGGGGGCAAACTTACAATGACTAAAAACAGAAGTTTTTCTTTTGACGGTTCCGTTGCGGCAGGTCGTTTCAAAATGAGTGGCAGTAATTGTAAATTTGACTACGAGAATTTTACACTTGACTTGCCCAACAGCGATTCTTTGTCTTTTGTCGTTCCGTCTTTTGAAGATACCAATACTCTTGTTAAGATACAAACGCCTATTAGAAAACTTGACTGCCAATTAGTGATAGACAAAGCGGATAATAAGTCAAGCATTAAGAAACTTGACGGCTATCCTATGCTTACTTCAAAGAAAAATTCCTATGTTTATTACAACAATCCTAAGATTCAGAACGGTGTTTATGATACCTCTGATTTTTATTACGAATTAGAGCCGTTTGTTATCCGTAATATGTTCAGTTTTAAGACTTCGGATATCGTTCTTAAGGGAACTTTCCACAGTGCGGGCATATTTAATCCGATTAACGAGCCTCTTGTTGTAATGAAAGACTATTCTTTAGGGTTTAAGATGGATGTTCCTTCGGAAGGTTTGGCCGCATACGGCGGTAAGGCTAAATATTACAATAGTATAGACTTATCCTGCAACGGTTTGTTGGGAACTGGTCGTTGGGATTTCGGTTCTTCCAAGACTGAGAGTAAGATGTTTGTTTTTCATCCCGACAGTATGTTCTGCGAAACCACGAAATTTTTGTACGACAACCCGCAAGTCAATGTTACCAAGACAAAAGAGTCCTACTACAAGCAACAAAATTATATGATTGTCGAGCAGAAAGCGGAAGAATTTAGTATGTATGCCGATAATCAATCCGTTCAAAACGGGTATTTGCGAGTTTATCCTAATGCTTTGACAGGTAGCGGAGAGAATAAGACGAACGAGATGATAGTTAAAAGTGATTTGATTAAGTATCAGCCTGATTCTTTCTCTTCCGACAGTGCAGACTTTACGCTTATGGCATTGGACGGAGGCAGTGTTGCTTTTTATGCAAAAGATGTTAAGGCAAACGTAAGTTACTCTGCAAAGCAAGGCTCTTTTACTACTAAAAACGGTTTGCAACAGAATGATTTGCCGTATCTTCAGTATGTTTGTCAGGTGGATCGCTTTACTTGGGACATGGATAAGAAACTTCTTTCACTTCAAAACTCCGCATCTACTACTGACGGCGGAATTGCTTCCAAGGATTTGAAAGAGATTATTGATATGGAGCAACCCGGGGCAACATTTACTTCTACTCATCAATCCCAAGACGCACTTACATTCAACAGCGTCAATGCGAAACTTAACCTTAACACTAATGAACTGACTGCCGACGGAGTTTATATGATTAAATCGGCAGATGCTGCCATTCGTCCGTCTGATAGCAGAATTGTTTTGCATCCCGGGGCGAATATGGATACCATTGACAAAGCCGAAATCGTATTTAATACCGATACTAAATTGCATCGTGTAAAGAATGCCAGAGTTCATATTGCAGGCGGCAAACTTTATTCGGCTAACGGCTATATTGACTACAAGGATATGGACGGAAAAGTGACGGAAGTATTCTTTAAAGAGATTACTCCTGCAACAGGATACTCCGTTGGTTACGCAACAATAGAGAAAAATGAGCCGTTGAATTTGAATACAGCCTTTAAGTTCTACGGACAACTGATGGTAACCGCACCGGATTCGGTGATGAGTTTTGACGGAGGAGTAACCCTTGCACTGAATTGTAACGACGGGAAAGAGAATCCTTGGTTAAAATTTTCTTCCCGCCTTGATGCCGACAAGATCTATATTCCTATTTCCGAAGCACCTGTGGATGTGGACGGCAATCGTATAACTACCTCAATTTTGTTTAACGAAAATACATTAAAACCGCAGATTGCTTTCTTTACTTCTGATAAAGAGGCTGACAACGTGTTTATTAAAGGGCAGGGCTTTTTAACTTATGATGCCAAAAGTAAAGAATATCGCATTGCTTCCAAAGAAAAACTGGATGATATGCAGAATGTGAGCGGAGATTATTTGAGTATATCTTCTTCGTCCTGCAATGCACAGGGACAAGGTGATATTCAATTGGGAATACCTTTGGGAAGTGCAGTTTCTACAGAGAATTACGGTCAGATAAAAGCCTCTTCGGACGGTGAAAGTGCAACGATAAGAATGTCTTTGGCATTAAAATTCCCGTTTTCAAAGGAAGCGTTGGAATATATGGGCAAAGGAATGTACGAAGATATGAATTTGGCTGTCATAGATTTTGAAAACTCAAAAAAATACAAGGAATTCGTTTATCATAAATTCGGACAGGAAAAAGGCGAAACGTTATATGAGGACCTTATTGAGCATGGAGATTGGGAGAAACTGCCTAACGGTATGGATTATTCCTTACTTCTGACGGATGTTACGTTGAGTTGGGATCCTGTTCGCAGATGTTACTTGGCTAACGGCGAGAGTGAGGTGGCTGTTGTCGGAGGTGTTCAAGTTAATAAGAAGATACGTACTAAGGTTCAGATGATTAAGTCGGGTATTTCTACTGAAATAAGAATCTATTTGGAACAAGACCCTGATAATTGGTATTATTTCACTTATAACGGGGCATCAATGGGAGCTGTTTCCTCTGATGACAATTTCAATGATATGATTAAAAAGGCTAAGGATAAAGAATTCAAGGGCAAAAACGGTAAAATTTATACTTATCGCCTTTCTACTCCGAGTGAAAAGAGAGATTTCATACGTAAAATTGAACTTTCCGATTATAATGATTGAGAATAATTGTTAAATACAATTCAACGGGATGTTAAAGGACGGAATTATCCGTCCTTTTTTTAATTGCCGTTCGTTATTTAACAGGATAACTGCTGTCCGATTTATTACGGATTAGATGTTGTTATGACACAATTCCGTTATTACGGAAAAGGCTGTTTAACAATGTATTTTCGATTTTGTAATCAATGACAATACTGTTGTAAAGTGTGAAGAAATTTTTGTAATTATTAAAAAGAGTTTTGTTTTGGACGGTTCAAAATTAATTTTGAACCGTCCAAAACTATATTTCAGACGGTCTGAAAATAACTTTCAGACCGTCCTGACGAAAATATTCTCAATGATTACAAAAGTTTTTTCATATTTTTCAAAACTCTTATTAAACATTTCAAAAACAAATACAGATGACTTTTCCATCTTATATCTGAAAAACCGATATGTTGAATATAATTCTGTCGGTTTATTGTAAAATCCGAAGAACTTTATGTTATGATAAAAATACGGATATATATGTATATGGGCGAAATTTGTAATAAAGTACCTTTTTTATTGGAAGGGAAGTAAAAAAAATTGTATCTTTGCAAATATTTTTTTACAAAATACTGATGCGACTATGGAACAGTTTACAATTTACAGAGCATTACAATTGTTGGCAGGGCTTGTTGTAGCGTATCTTTTGGGAAGTATTCCTTCTGCTGTGTGGATCGGTAAGAGTTTTTTCGGAACGGATGTTCGTAATGAAGGTTCTCATAATGCAGGAGCTACAAATACAATTCGCGTTTTGGGACTTTTACCCGGTTTGGTCGTACTTGCGTTGGACGTTGCCAAAGG
>JAFUYA010000125.1 GCA_017477025.1 Bacteroidales bacterium
ATCCTGATATTGTCTTAAAAAAGCAAGGCAAAGACATTAGGATTTACAAAGAATTACTTTGTGATCCGCACGTTTTTGCTTGCACTCAATCACGCAAAGCCGGTGTTCTATCTTTAGATTGGGAAATCAACAGAGGACTTGATAAAGACCAAAACGCAGAAGATGTTGAAAACCTATTAAAAAAATTAGATATTCAAAAACTAATATCTGATATTTTAGATGCCACACAGTTCGGTTTTCAGCCTCTTGAAATTATGTGGAAACGAGATAAATCAGGTCGTATAATGCCTGATAAAGTTATTGCAAAACCGCCTGAATGGTTTTGTTTTGATGATGATAATAATCTGAAATTCAGAACTAAAGAGAATTATTACGGCGAAATTGTTCCTGATAAAAAGTTCTTGCTTGCACAGAATAACCCAACATATAACAATCCCTACGGAGACCGCACACTCTCTCGTGTTTTTTGGAATGTAACCTTTAAAAAAGGCGGATTAAAATTTTGGGTTGTGTTTACAGAAAAATATGGAATGCCTCACTTAATTGGGAAACATCCAAGAGGATCAACCAAAGAGGAAACAAATTCTCTTGCTGATATGCTTGAGGATATGGTGCAAGATGCTATTGCGGTTATTCCTGATGATTCATCTATTGAAATTCAGGAAGCAAGCAAATCATCGTCTGCCGAGATTTATGAAAAACTAATCGATAAAATGAACACCGAGATATCTAAAGCAATTCTCGGTCAAACCTTAACAACTGAAATCGGATCAACTGGAAGTTATGCCGCATCAAATACGCATATGCAAGTCCGTCAGGACATTATTGATTCAGATAAAAAACTTGTTGAAGGTGTTATAAATCAGCTGATTCAATGGATTTATGAAATTAATTTTGCTAATGCGGAAGTCCCTGTTTTTGAATTATACGAACCTGAAGATGTAGATTTAACTTTGGCTCAAAGAGATAAAATCCTTTCCGACACAGGAGTTAAGTTTACAAAAGAGTATTTCATTAAAAATTACGGTCTTGAAGATGAGGATTTTGATATTAGGGAAGATATTATCCCTGCAAGTCCTAACTTTAAAGAATTTAAGGAAGAGGAAGAAAAGCTCGTTCCCGGACAGGCTCAAATCGAGAATTTATTTAAATTTATAACTGAAGGTGATTTGAATAAACAGGCTCAAAGTATGCTCTCACCTTTAATAAAACTCTTTGAATCTTGCGAGAATTACGAGGAAGCATTTGAATTGCTGACCGATAAAAATCTGCGAAGCAAACAGTTTGAACAAACGATACAAAAGGCTTTATTCCTGTGCGAGTTACAGGGTAGAGCAGATGGACTTGACGAGGATTAATATGGCATCCATTTCCCCTGAAGAGTATGCGATGAAACGCAACTTCTTAAAACAACGGCAGAGCTTGCCTTTACATTTAAAAATTGAGCTTTCAAAAAACAGAATTAAGCAATTTTATGAGCATTTTGACGGCAAAGTTTATGTATCTTTCTCCGGCGGAAAAGATTCAACCGTTTTGTTGCATCTTGTCCGTTCTCTTTATCCTGAAGTTCCTGCGGTTTTTGTGGACACAGGACTTGAATATCCTGAAGTCCGTCAGTTTGTAAAACAAACCGAAAATACAATTACAATCAGACCTAAAATTACGTTCAAGCAAGTCTTGGAACAATACGGCTATCCTGTAATTAGTAAAGAAGTCGCAAAGGTTATCGAAGAAAACCGCAGGAATCCTGAAGGATACACAAAAAAGAAGTTTGATCCAAATAGTGATTATGTGAAAAGATACGGCACTCACTATTGTATGGCAAAATGGCAATTCCTCCGAGACAGCGACATTCCAATTTCAGCGAAGTGCTGTCAGGTTATGAAAAAGACTCCTGCAAAGAAGTTTGAAAAAGAATCAGGACTCAAACCATTTATCGCAACAATGGCGGCAGAAAGTAACTTAAGAAAAACAGAGTATCTTAAAAAAGGATGTAATTCTTTTAATTCGGATCGGCCGGCATCAACTCCACTCGGTTTTTGGACTGAACAGGACATTTATCAGTATATAAAAGAGTTTGATGTTCCTTACTGTTCGGTTTATGGCGATATCCTGCAAGATAGTAAAGGAAAATATTACACGACAAAAGTTGATCGCACAGGATGTATGTTCTGTATGTTCGGCGTGCATCGTGAAAAATCCCCGAATAAATTTGAAAA
>JAFUYA010000126.1 GCA_017477025.1 Bacteroidales bacterium
ATATCATTGTGACTAACATGTTGTAATGATTTATTGTAATATTGTTTAAATATTTCTTTAATTTCCTTTACACATTTTTCATTTTCTAACTTACCATTTTTTACATTTTCATAAGATTCTTCTCTTTTTTCCTTTTTTTGTTTTAACTCTCTCGCTAATTCTATTCTTATTTCATCAAATTGTCCGTATTCTTCCACAAGTTCATTAACAACATTGACCATTTGATTCAAAATTTTCTCAACAACAGGATTTCTTAATGAGTTTTTAGGCAATAAATCCAATTTGTCTTTGAGTGTTTTGTTGTCAATTTCATCTCTTGTTAAAGATTGTGCAGAATGTCTGTAACCTGCCAAACTACAAGCCTCATCATATTGATAGTCTTCTTTCAAATAAGGAAGAATTTTCTTGATTGCTTTGGTAGAAAGGTTAGAATAATCGTCTTGGAAACTGATATTAGCCAATCGTTTAGCCTCCTCATTAGAAAAACCATAAAGGTTTTCCAAAATTTTTATCAAACTATCGTTTCCTGTCTTGGAATTATCTCCTTCGTAAGAATACAAAAGATGCCAAAGTTTTACTATCAATTGATTTTCCCCATCCTCGTTGCTATTAAACTTATATTGAATATCATCTTTTATTGATGGTGCCGCATTAATAAGTGCCGCAAGTGTTCTGTTACCCTCTATCTCTTCGTAATTTAACGACATGTCTTTGGTATTTTTGAATAACAATCTCAAAATCTCAGACTTTTTTAGTTTACTTTTATAAGTCAGTTCCTTAAACAATAAGTCTTTTTCTTCAATATCTAAATACCTCTTATTGCCTTCCGCATCTGTTATCATTAAATTATTCAGAACTTGCCATATTTTAAACTCTTGAAAATACAAAGATGATTTTGAGCAAACTCTTAAACCACACCGTTTTATCTTTTTCTTACCATCTACTAATACTTCTATTTCCCTACTTTCAAATGTGCAGTAATCCAACAATCCTTTCTGACTTTTTAATCGTCTTTGATAGAAGATAATATTGTCTCTTATCGTTTTCTTCAAATCGTCCGTCAATTCTGTATAGTATTCCGCTTGTTTATTCCAAATTCTCTCAAATTCTTCAATATAATCATTGCGGTAAAATACCATATTCTTTAAACTTGCATTAGGATTATCGCTGATTATATTATAAATGTACTGACCAACGGTAATATTCTGAAAATACAATTCCTTACTTCTATCACTTATCGCTCCCAAATAGCCTGATGAACCGCTAATCTGCCCGTTTATATCGGAAAGAACAGTTGCCAATTCATCTTTTTGTAATTGTCTTGCAAGGGCATCACACCTTAATTGCAATTCCTGCTGTTTTACTTCCTGCTTATTACCTTTTATGTCAGCAGAAAATATTTCGTATTTACCTAAAAATATTTTTGTGCTATTGGTTCTGCTTTTTCCTTTGAGTTGGGTGTAAAATTCCTCAGTTAAAATGTCTTTATGATATTGTTTTTGATAATTCCATATCCTATCAAACTCATTTTGTAAATCCGAACGGTAAAATTCAGGGAAATTGTTATTTCCTTGTTGTAGCATTTCCAAACAATATTGCCCGGGAGTAATATTTCTTTGTTGCAAAATACGTGCTACATCCATAGAATCAATTAAATGTCCGTCTTCCTGCTCACTTTGTTTAACTTTTCTACTGCTTTTATAACCTCTTTGTGCATTTATTGACAATAAAACTCTTGCAAATTCCTCTAATGTTATTTTTTCATTGACCGATAAAGCACGTAATCTTAATGTTTCGTGAGTTGAATTTTTTCCAGTTTCGCACAAAACTGTATCATCTGTGATAAAATTATATTCTTTTAATATTTTGATGAGATTATCTCTCCTTGCACGAAATCGTTGTAAGTTCCTACGAGCCGAACGTTTCAGAGTTCTGTCGGCATTGGTAGTAATGCTCTTTCCTTCTTCAAAATTCTTCTGTTCATCTACCGTTAAAGGATTGACTCTTACGCCTAAACGAACAATACTATTGTTTTCATTTTCATTTTCTGCTTCATTGACAACAGCCCAACCAATAGAGCCAACTCCCAAATCTAAACCTAATATCTTTTTCATATAATCTACATATTATTATCCTACAAAATTACAATAAAACGATGATATAGAAAAATAAATTCAGAAAACAATTTTGTCATTTCAAAAAATAATCGTACCTTTGCACAATAAAATTGAAGCAATTCACAATAAGGATTATTCCGTTGTGAAAACATCAGGGATCAGGAAGTATTTCTTGTCCCTTTTTTCATGCTTTTCGATATTTTATATAAATTTGGTCATACAGTTCAACCATATCGGAAGTATACATATACGGATAAATGAATAAGTACAGTTTTGTTCCTTATAATAATTCTTTGTACTACAATACACAGACACATATACAAAAAAAGAGAGCATCTGTATGATGCTCTCTTTTTTTAATTACAAATCAAAGTCTTAACTATGCACCCAACTCTAATCGAGCAAATGCCGTAACTTTCAAATCTGCATCTTCACTCTTAAGGTATTCTCCGACAGTTTTCTTATTGTCAATAAAATACTCTTGGGAAAGAAGCGTGCTTTCTTTGAAAAATTTCTCCAAACGTCCTTTAGCGATATTCTGAATCATAGTCTCGTTAAGATTTGCACGTTTTTCTTCACTTGTCTTAGCAATAATATCCTTAGCTTTTGCAACATCTTCTGCCGTTATCCAACCTTTTGCCATGTTACTTTCCATGTGGTCTTCGCTATCAACGTGTGCAGGATTGATTCCGGCTTTTTTTAAGGCAGCCTCAACAGCTTTCTCAACTTGCTCCTGCTTTGTTTTTTCGATATTAACTTTCATTTCGTTATCTATAACCTCTTGAGGTACATCTTCTTTTGTTAAGGCCTCAGGTTTCATAGATACTATTTGGAAGTTGATATTCTTTCCTACTTCATCAAAGCCTGTTTTATTCAATCCG
Organism: Bacteroidales bacterium; assembly: GCA_017477025.1. Taxonomy (GTDB): domain Bacteria; phylum Bacteroidota; class Bacteroidia; order Bacteroidales; family P3; genus Scybalousia_A. The sequence continues at coordinate 2,999 of JAFUYA010000126.1, forward strand.
ACAAGACATGCCGTACGGTTACCCGGGTGAATGTAGGAATAAACGATAGGAGCTTCTATTGCCTTATATGCGGACAACGTAATCTTCTCACCTATTTTTGCAAGTTGATCAATAACCAATGTTTCTACCTTTGTTCCGTCTACGGTCAACTGATTAACTTCTTCTATTGTCTTTGCCTTTGCAACAACTGCTGCATCTATAACACTTTGAACAAACGCAATAAAATCCTTATTGTTTGCAACGAAATCCGTTTCGCAATTGATCATAACCACAGCACCGAAAGTCTTATCATCCGTAGTCTTTGCTAAGACAACACCTTCATTAGCTGCACGGTCTGCTCTTTTAACTGCAAGTTTCTGACCTTTCTCTCTCAAATAATCTATAGCCTTTTCAACATCGCCGTCGCTTTCTATCAGGGCTTTTTTACAGTCCATAATGCCGACTCCCGTACGTTTTCTAAGATTATTTATATCTTGAACAGTTATATTTGCCATATTATCTTCTCCTTTCAATTATTCTTCTTCTGCAGTTTTCTTTGCAACGGCTCTTCTCGGTCTGCGTTTTGCAACCTTTTCAGTATTTTCTCCCGTTGCTTCATTTTCTGCTACATCCTTCTGTTGTCCTTCTGCTTGAGAATCTTTGTCAAGTTTTCTCTCCTGCATTCCTTCTTCTATTGCCTTACACATGTAATCAACAATCAAAGATATTGATTTTGATGCATCATCATTTCCCGGAATAGGGAAGTCAATAAGATCCGGATTACAATTTGTATCAACAATAGCAAATGTAGGGATATTCAACCTTTTAGCCTCAGCAACGGCAATATGTTCTTTGTTTATATCAACAACAAACAATGCTGAAGGAAGTCTTGTCAAACCGGCAATAGAACCTAAATTCTTCTCCAATTTTGCCTTTTCACGAGTGATTTGCAAACGCTCACGTTTAGAAATGGAATTATTGTCTTTGTTGTTAAGCAACTTTTCCAATGAACCCATTTTCTTTACAGCCTTACGGATTGTAGCAAAGTTTGTAAGCATACCACCGGGCCAACGCTCGGTTACATAAGGCATATTAGCCTCTTTTACTATGTTTGCAACAACGTCTTTTGCTTGTTTCTTAGTTGCAACGAACAAGATCTGTTTGCCTGATTTTGCGATTTGTTTCAACGCAGCTGCAGCCTCTTCTGCTTTAGCGGCAGTCTTATACAAATCTATTATATGCATTCCGTTGTGCTCCGTGAAAATATAAGGAGCCATTTTTGGATTCCATTTTCTTTTCAAGTGTCCGAAATGAACACCTGCATCCAACATTTTTTCAAATTCTAACATCTTGTGTTTACTTTCCTTTTTAATTTTTAACTAAATCAATCGATAAGTAGTCGTTCTATTACATTTGAAACAAATCTTACCGATTTGGATACTAAACGATATATTCTCTTTGTATAATATCCTAACGTTTTGAGAATTGGAAACGTTTTCTTGCTTTCTTCTGACCAGGTTTCTTTCTCTCAACCATACGGGCATCTCTTCTTAGAAGTCCTTTTGCTTTCAATGCAGGACGATCTTCAGAATTAACTTCACATAATGCTCTTGCGATAGCCATTCTTAATGCCTGTGCCTGACCGGTAACTCCACCGCCGTCAAGATTTGCTTTAACATCAAATTTTCCCATAGCATCTATCGTTTCAAATGCCTGACGAACAATGTACTGCAACGGAGCCGTAGTGAAATATTCCTTATAATCTTTTCCGTTAACAACGATATTTCCGCTGCCGACTTTCATATATACTCTTGCAACGGCAGTCTTTCTTCTTCCTATTGTATTTATTACGCCTTCCATTATCTGATTGTGTTAAGGTTTACTACTTCCGGTTTAACTCCGTCATACTTGCTGTAGTCCGGTCCTACAACTACTTTAAGGTTTTTGTACAACTTTGCACCTAATTTGTTTTTCGGCAACATACCTTTTATAGAATGTTCCAAAACTCTTACAGGAAACTTGTCTAACCAAAGTTTCGGTGTAGCAAATCTTTGACCACCAGGGTATCCGGTATGACGAACATACTGCTTTTCAGCATATTTCTTACCCGTGAATCTGATTTTTTCAGCGTTAATGATAATAACGTTGTCTCCGCAATCCATATTAGGAGTGAAAGAAGGTTTGTGTTTGCCGCGAAGTATGTTGGCAACTTTCGTTGATAAGCGACCTACAACCTGATTCTCAGCATCAATAACAATCCATTTCTTTTCAATAGAACTTGGTTTGGCAACCTGTGTTCTATAACTTAATGTACTCATTGATTTGTTTTAATTCTTTAAAAAATTTCACAAAAACTAATAAAATGAATGCTCTTTTCAAAATATTTCAAAGGCCAATAAGAAATATTTCCGACATTCAAGTGCTTCTAAATAATATATCGGCTATGGATTAACGGGTTAAACCGACACATTTTTAGAGTTTGCAAATTTATAACTATTTAATTAATTGACAAAATCTTTTGAGTTTTTTTTGATTTCTTTTATTAATTTTTCCAAAATCTGTCTTTTTCGGATTATACATTATAAAGGTAAAGGCCTTTTAAGCAAAAGACAATCAGTTTTTGGATAAACAGAAGCGTATTATAAAGAAAAATTGTAACTTTACACACTTATTAGGAATAAAAAAACTGAACAAAATATGTTACAACTGAATTTTATAAGAGAAAATAAGGACTTTGTAATCGAAAGACTGAAAGTCAAGAACTTTAAAACGGCAGAAGAAAATATTAATCGTGTCATTGAATTGGATAATTACCGTCGTGAAATACAGAAAACACTGGACGAGAACAAATCTCAACAGAATGCCATTGCCAAAGAAATAGGTATGCTTTTCAAACAAGGTAATAAAGAAGCTGCAGAGGAAAAGAAAGCTGCAACTTCTGTTTTGAAAGCAACGGAAAAAGAATTGCAGGAAAAACATTCACAATTGGAAACCGAGATACGTAACTTGCTTTTGAGCATTCCTAATCTTCCTCACGTGAGTGTTCCTTCGGGCAAAGGCGAAGAAGACAACGAGGTCGTAAAAGTGATAGGCGAAATTCCTACTCTTGATGATACGGCATTGCCTCATTGGGATTTGTGCAAAAAATATGATATTATTGACTTTGATTTGGGAAACAAGATAACAGGTGCAGGTTTTCCTGTCTATAAGGGCAAGGGTGCAAAGTTGCAACGTGCATTAATCAATTTCTTTTTGGAAGAGGGAGAGAAAGACGGTTACTTGGAAGTACAGCCTCCATTGATGGTCAATGAAGCATCTGCATTAGCCACAGGACAGTTGCCTGACAAGGAAGCACAAATGTATGTTATCACCTTGGACAATTATTATATGATACCGACTGCGGAAGTTCCCGTAACAAATATATTCCGCGATACGATAGTTAATAAAAAAGATTTTCCAATTAAGCGTTGTGCCTATTCACAGTGTTTTCGTCGTGAGGCAGGTTCTTACGGTAAGGACGTAAGAGGACTGAACCGTTTGCATCAGTTTGATAAAGTGGAAATAGTTTGCATAGATTCTCCCGAACATTCATACGAACAGTTGGAGGTAATGAAAAAACATGTCGGCGGATTGTTGGATAAACTCGGTCTTCCGTACAGAATTTTACGCCTTTGCGGAGGAGATATAAGTTTCACCTCTGCATTGACCTTTGATTTTGAAGTTTTTTCCGCTGCACAGAAACGTTGGTTGGAAGTTTCTTCCGTTTCCAATTTTGAAAGTTATCAAGCCAACCGTTTGAAAGTACGATATAAAGACGATAACGGCAAAACTCAACTTTGTCATACACTTAACGGTTCTGCTTTGGCACTTCCGAGAATTGTTGCCGCTCTTTTGGAAAACAATCAAACACCGAACGGCATTAAAGTGCCTGAATGTTTGCAGAAATTTACGGGATTTTCAATTATTGATTAATTTACGGACATTCAACACAATCAAATATTAGTCAGAGTGATATTTTAAGAAATCAGAATCCGATCTAACTGCTATAAAATATCACTCTGATTTGATTTTAACCAGAAATAAGAATACATAAACAGTATATAATTGAAGATTTTCTCATCATAGAAAACAAAGTATATTATTCGTGAAAAAATTATCACTGATTTTGTGAAAAAAGTGTGAGATTTTCTAAGTTTTTTTAATGATTTTTCTCAAAATCACACATATTTTTAAACAGCTTATTTATATTGATCTAGCACAAATAAAAGAATATATATAATTGTTGTTTTAAAAACAAATAAAAAAATAAATCCATGAAAAAGTTTATTACAATTCTCAGCCTTTTTACATGTATTTTCTTTGGAATACATGATATAAACGCACAATCGAAAGGCTCCAAAAAAGAAAAGATTCTGACCGACATTGTAGAAAAAGCGGACAAATGGGGAGTTGGTGAAAAGATTCCGGGTTGGGGGCTTATCAAAGCAAAAGCCACAGGAAAGAAAACTCTTATGGGACTCTCTTTAGGCTACGGCAATTTAGGCCTGACGGATTTCAACGATGATATTTCTTTTGACGGCGGAACTCAATGGTCAATTCGTTTAAAAATCATCTTTTATCAGAATCATCATTTCTCAATTCATACCGGTATCGGCTACGAAAGTAATATTTTTAACTTCAAAGATGTTTCTTTCTCGGACAATAACGGTAGTGCGTTTTCAACTGACGAAAAAATGGTGGCAAGATATTTCACAGTTCCGTTGCAATTCAAATATAAGTTGAGTAAATCCTTGAGCGTTCATGCAGGATTCATCGGAGGATTGAATTTCAACACCTCACATACGGGAGAAAAATTCCTTTGGGGAAAAGATGATATTGATTATACGGCAAGAAAAGAATTTAAAAACTTCAATCCTGTTAAATTTGACATTCAAGCAGGTCTTACTTTGTATCACGTAACCTTTTACTTGAAATACGGATTACTTGATTCTTTCGAATCCGACAGCAATTTATCCGCTCACGCAATGAGTTGGGGTATTTCTTTAGGTATTTAATACTTAAGAGTTGAGGTTTCTAAAGTCTGAAATACTTTGAAAACCTCAACTCTTACAACACTTAACACACTGAATTTTCAGTAAGGTCAGTCTTTACAAACTGCTAATCACAGCATACTCATCAACTCTTCTTTAGTTATTCCTAATTGAGTCATTACTTTTCTCAGAATGGGTAATTCTTTTTCATAAAAAAGCCTACGTCTTTGCTCTTCAATAATTTCTTTGGCTTTTTCAGTCACAAAATACCCCATTCCGCGTTTTTGGTATATTATATTCTCTTCTGCTAAGGTATTTACACTTTTCATAGCAGTATTGTTATTCACCTCATAAGTGGCAGCAATGTCTCTGACAGACATAATCCTGTCATCTTTTTTTAACTTACCTTCAATAATTTGAGATTTTATGTTTTCGGCAAGTTGCAAAAATATTGGTATTTCCTTATTGACAATCATCTTTCCTATGCCTTTCTGTTTTTGTAAAGAATCCACGTCAGACAAAACATTCCAGCAAAGAATAAGGTGCAGACAACATTCCAAAAAATCTCTTTAAAAAACCACGGAATGTAATCCAACTCCTGCCCTTTATAGAATGCTGCCGTTTTATAGACCATTTTTTGTGTTTGCGGGTCAAAATAACCGTTCGTTGTTATCGAATAAGGAAACCAATGTCCCGTTGCTTTTTTGTAATTATACATACAAATACCGCAAATAACGACAAACAGAAATCCTATCGTGCCGACACAAACCCAGATCTTCAGCACACGCCATTTATAAAATAAAACTGCACCTAAAAATGAAATAATTATTGCTCCTACCGTTACTATGTAACTGCTATAACTCCAATCGGAATATCCTGAAAACAAATTAGCAATTTCTGGTAAAGCTATGCTGAATCCTTCACGCAACATATAAAGTTTGAATGCAGAAGTTCCTGCATATAATCCTAAAATGCTTAGGATAATAACAAATATCGGTAATATAATGAATGCGAAAAGCACTTCAATAATGAATTTTTCTAAACGTGATGCGGGATACATCAACTCAAATACTGCATTTTCTTTTTCCGTCAGTTCTAAAAACGGCCATATCCCCGCAATTATCACCGATGCTAACACTATTGAGGCTATCGGTAAGTGCATATTTTCGACTCCTCTGACTACTACCGAATTCATTGCTGCTACAAAGCACGCCACAGTGGAGATAAAGAAAAATATTCCTGCAAAAATCAACAGCGATTTTCGGTTTGTATAAACTTTTCTGTTTAAAACATTTAATGCTCTGTGAAAACTAAATTCCATATTATGCCCTTTCTTCTTTTAATTTAACGTATGAACCCAATAACAACATTGTAGAAATCAACGGATAGATGAGATATATCGCCGTTTTGCCCGTTAAGAACGGTAGTAAAAAAACATCTTTCAAAATTGCAAGAACAGCGGGGAAGATTCCTAATATTGCAAATACTAAAAACAATCCTATCATTTGCACTATCTCGTTTTTAATAAGCAGTGATAATAATAAATTCAATGAAATAATCATTAACATCAATGAAATAACAAACGGAGACAGAAATACGGCTAAATCTCTATGAATGTACGAAACGACAAAAGTTCCTTTGAAAATTCCGTTGCCTAATATCATTCCTATGTAATACCCTATGCAGGAGGAAACAATGGAATACAAAGGAAGAATAATTAAACTCAATATTGCAAAGGCCAAACACTTTTCCGTTGCAGTTGCAGGCAACAAAAGAGCAAACTCTCTATTGCTTCTTTTGCAATGTTCTCTGGTTATAACATAAGGAAGTACTATTGCAAAGATAATACCATAGACAGGACCGAGTTCCGGACTTTCATTCATTGGTGAATGAGTACAGTAAAGAATACCCATTATCATTGCAAACAAAGGTAACCATAAAGCATATCGCCAAACTGCAACCTTCCTTGCTGAATTTTTAAAGAAAGCTCTATTCGGTATTGCAAAAGGTATTATCAAATCACGCTTTATTAAGTTATATACTCTGATAATTGAGACCATACATTATTTTGTTTATTCGCTGAATGCTTTTTTGAATTTTTCTTTATTTGTAAAAGCTGCGTTGAACAACAATTCTACGTCCGAATTGCTCGTTTGTCCATCTTTGTTAAGTTTCACAATCATATCTCCTGCAACATTTGCTTCTCTGTAAAGAATATCTTCTTCATTTTCATCTCCCTTTGCAATACCGAAATACAATTTCTGTGTAATAAGAGCGTCATCGGCACTGATAAGAACATTAGTATTGTCCAGAATAACAATGGAATCTAAAATATTTTGTAAATCCCTTGCCTGATGAGTACTTATAATTACAAGTTTGCCGTCACCCATTGCCAAACGAAGTAATTTTCTCAAAGATGCTTTACTCGGAATATCCAAACCGTTAGTAGGTTCGTCCATCAAAAGATATTTAGTATTGCATGCAAGAGCAAATGCTATATGTACCTTTTTTCTTGTACCAAAACTAAGTTTATCCATTGATTGTGTTAAATCCGTAATTTCAAATTCAGTCAAGTAATCGGTAAATGCTTGTTGTGAGAATTCTGGATAAAAAACCGAATTTATTTTGACGAATTTATTTATAGTCATTGTCGTTGAAGGGACTTCTTCTCCGAGTAAAAACATATTCTGCAAGAAAGCTACGTTTCTTTTTTGCGGAGCGAACTCATCCACAGTTATACTTCCGTTTATCGGAAACTGCAATCCTGCAATCAAATGCAAAAGAGTTGATTTTCCTACTCCGTTTTTGCCCAACAACCCCACTATCCTGCCATTTGTTAATTGCAAATCAATATCTGACAATACTTTGTGTTTCTTGTTGTAATGAAAATCCAAATTCTTTATCTCTATCATAATCTTTAAGATTTATTTATTCTTTATCAGTCAAACTTGTTACCGCCTTTGATTACCCGTTGTTAGGTTATAACACAAATCAAAGTTTATTCAATATTCTACATACCAATAGGAGAGCCGCCTTGCTGACCTTGAGTACTCTCTCCGCTTGAACGAGAATCCATATCATCGCTCTTAATACGCTTCAAAGTTTTGTTATCAGCCGCTTTACCGAAATTATACGTTACATTGCAGGTAAATTGAGGCCTTTGCCAACACATATTCATATCAAAGCGGTAATTTTGGTTATAAGTATCAACATGGAAATGACGTTTAGGCAAATTATCCACACCGATTGAAACTTTTAATGCTTTATTCAAGAAATCCTTTGACAAATTAGCAGACAACATCAACATATCGTCATATTCACCGCCCATTTGAACGCCACCTGTTGAATAGAAACAAGAAACTGACAATTTACTTTTCCAAAAGAAATCAATAGTCAAAGACTGCCAAGTCATGAAAGAAAAACGAGATATATCAACTTTCAAATATTGGTCATCGCATTTTGCCTGCGAATACGCACCTTGCATCCATAAAGTCCATTCAACAGGACCCAAATGTAGCATTGAAGACAATCCGATGTTGAATTGTTGTGAATAACCGTTGTTGTAAGGTTGTTGAGTCAAAACCAAAGTGGCAGGATTTGCAACCATAGTTTGATTGATTTCGTTATTGGTATATGAGTATCCAGCAGTAAGAAATACTATGTAATGAAAAGCGTAATTAAGAGAAAAATTATGGGTATATGCAGGGTCCAAATAAGGGTTACCTGAAGAATACATATAGTCGGAAGACTTACTCAAAAACGGATTTAAGGAATTGTAATCAGGACGAGAGATACGATACGTGTAAGACATTGAAAGGTTATCCATTTTACCCGTTTTCATATTTAATGTTAAGGAAGGGAATAATGAGAAATAATTGTCATCATGTTTTTGTTTCGTCGTTTTCAAATCAAATGAAGTATAGGTATGCTCAAATCTTAATCCTGCACGCCAAGAAAACTTTTCGCTCATTTTGTCGGAGAAACTTGCATATGCAGCATTAACGTTTTCTTTGTAAGAGAACTTTTGAGTACGGCCGGCATCATCAACACCATTGATTTGTGCCTGAAAATCATTATCAACTAAGGCAAGACGACTTTTTATTCCGAACTCAAGCGTCATTTTAGGGTTAAACGGTTTGACAACGTCAAATTTAGCGGAATAAGCATCATACTTATTATCGGCATCGTTATATAAATCTTCTGTTTTGTAGTTAGCCACCATATTACCGTAATAATAACTATTTGACGATTTGGATATATGTCCTGAAGTATTGTGATTGAAATCCAAAGATGCGGAATACTGCCCTCCTAATGTGTCAAACTTGTGGCTGTAATAAATACTTCCCATAAGATTATTGGAAGAAAATTTATCATCTTCGTCAGTGGTGTATGAAGAATCTATAACGCTGTAAGGATTCTTGGATATTGTCATCAAATGTAAAGGGTCATCAACAAAAGGCGACCAATGACGATTGAAAGATACCATCGCTCCTAATGAATTATTGTCGTCAATTTTGTAATCGGCAGACAGATTGAAATTCATTCCGTTGAAAGAGTTTTTATCTTCCACCTCATCCATACGAATACGGGTTGTATCTCCGAGTGTATTCCATATAAACTGATCCATTTCCATACTATTACGTGAAGCAAAGTGAGAAGCGGATGCTCCTGCCGATATTGTCCATTTATTTGTAACCCAATTGAGATTTGCTCCCGTATTGTTTTTGATGTCCTCATTGACACCCAACCAAGAATGAACATCACCTGAAAATCCTGTTGTCTTTTCTTTTGCCGATACAATGTTGATTATACCAGCAGTGCCTTCGGCTTCATATTTTGCTGAAGGATTAGTTATGGTTTCAATTTTGGCAACATTATCTGGCGACATACCTTTCAAAATAGCCTTCATGCCATCGTATGGTATGCGAATGTCTCTACCGTCAAATTGAAACAAAACTCCACCTTTACCCTGCAAAGTAATATTTTCGTCTTTGTCAATAACAACACCAGGAACCTTGCGAAGCATTTCAAAAACGTTTGCGGATGTTGCCGATACGCCTTCGTCAACATTCATAACTATTTTGTCCTGATCCATTTCTATACGCGTCTGTTTGCCTATAATACTTACTTCCTGCAGATTCTCGGAATCCACTTCCAAAAATACGTTGCCTATATTAATAGTATTGCCGTTTTTTTGGTAATCCGAACTTTTAACAACAAATATGTTGTCTTTATATCCCAAAGAGTTAATCTTCAAAACAGGTTTCTGTGTTTTAACCTGTAGAGAAAATTCTCCTCTTTCATCGGTAGTTACACCGTTTATTAACTTTGCCGTTGCAGAAGTATCACTCATCTGCATGACATTAGCAAAAGCCATTACTTCGTTTGTTTTTCTATCAAGAACTTTACCCTTGATAATTATGTTTTGAGCATTTGCAAAAATGCAAATCAGCATCAAAACTGCTGACATTGATAATTTTTTCATCTTCTTTTTTATATTTTTTTATTTATTCTCTCATACTATAATATTGTTATAGTGTAGTAGTGTGGTAATACACAGCAAAAGTACTGCTATTCATTGAACTGACCAAATTTTTCTTTAGAAATCAATAGGAAAATATACCATTTAATCTTCAAGAGATTATATATCAACTATTTAAAATTTAAAAAAAATCGGATGAATAAATACTTATTTAAAACTTTTTCAGTAATATCGGAATGAGAAAAAGTATATTTTCATAAAAGATACAATTAAATAGAACTTCAAAAAGCAACATTTTAACTTTTCTAATCCAAATAATCTTCGTAATTTTGCAACATATTAACGGTTATGATTATCATCTCACTTATCACATTTTATAAAGATAGGTCGAGTGTATTAAAATTCATAAAAAAATATGATACCACTTGTAAGTATTATTATGGGATCCGTATCCGATTACGAGATAATGGAGAAAGCAGCCAAGTTTCTTGACGAACATGACATTCCTTTTGAGATTAATGCCCTGTCAGCACATCGTACTGCCGACAAAGTTATGCAATTTGCACAAACTGCACAAAGTCGCGGAGTGAAAGTTATCATTGCAGGAGCAGGAATGGCAGCCGCTTTACCCGGTGCTATAGCTGCAGAAACTACACTTCCTGTCATCGGAGTACCAATCAAAGGCAGTTTCGATGGAATGGATTCCGTACTTTCTATGATTCAGATGCCTCCCGGCATACCTGTAGCTACTGTTGCAGTCAACGGTAGCATGAATGCAGCTGTTTTAGCTATGGAAATATTAGCCCTTACTGATGAAAAAATAAAAGAGAAAATGCTTGACTATAAGAAATCGTTGAAAGATAAAATAGTCAAAGCCAATGAGGAGTTGAAATTAAAACAATTTAAAAACAGAGTATAATATAAAAAACACACCGAACTCGGTGCAGGCATTCATTCGCACCGTACTGTGATTGGTGTGTTCAACATTGTGTATATTATGTTAGTCGTTGGAATTACCGGAACACTTGGTGCAGGGAAAGGAACCGTTGTTGAGATGATGAAATCAAAAGGGTTCGTCCATTATTCGGCACGTGATTATTTAAGATTGAGAGTTGAGCAATTAGGATTGACTCCGAATAGGGATACTTTCACTATGGTTGCTAATCAAACAAGAGAAAAGGAAGGCGGAGATTTCATTGCAAAAGGTCTACTGGATATGGCAAAAAAGGACGGTAGAAACTGCATCATTGAAAGCATACGCAACATCAAAGAAGTAGAATACCTGAGAAAGAATTGTAACTTCGTATTGTTGTGTGTGGATGCCGACATTAAGATAAGATATGAACGCATTGTTCTACGTGGAAGTGAAACAGACAAAGTAGATTTTGATACTTTCGTTGCTAACGAACAAAGAGAAACAATATCTGATGATCCTAATAAGCAGAATTTAGCACTGGTTATGAAAATGGCCGATTACACTTTGGATAACGGCAGAGATCTTGAATATCTACGTAATCAGGTTGAAGATATCTGCAAAAAGTTTCCCGTAAATAAACGTCTTAGTTGGGATGAGTATTTCCTTGAAGTAGTAAAAACGGTAGCAAAAAGAGCAACTTGCGACAGAGGACGCAGCGGTTGTGTGATAGTCAAGGATAAACAAATATTGGTAACAGGCTATGTCGGTTCCCCGACAGGCTTACCTCATTGCGATGATGTAGGACATTTATTAAAAAAAGTAATCAACGATAACGGAGAAATCTCCACTCACTGCGTGCGTACCGTTCATGCAGAACAAAATGCAATCTGCCAGGCTGCTAAAAGAGGAATAGCTTTGGACGGAGCAACGTTATACTGCACTATGACTCCTTGTCGCACTTGTGCAATGATGATAATCAACTGCGGAATAAAACGTGTGGTATGTCTAAACAAATATCACAGCGGCAAAGAAAGCGAAACGATGTTGCGTCAGGCAGGTATAATCTTGGACTTTGTCAGTGAAGAAATCTTGAAATATTAAACACCTATGCATCCAAAACAGCAAATTCGCTATTATTGGATTTGAAAGTTGTTATCAAAGATTTTATATTCTTTACAATTTGCATATTTGTATTTTCATCGAAAGGTTGACCGACAATCTGTTCCAATTCTTCAAGGTGTTTATTTACGCTTGCACGGCTGTAATCTTCGCTTTTGGCTATAAATATTTTTTCGTGGTATGTCGGAAGTGTATTTTCCTTTTTAGCAAGCAACTCTTCGTATAATTTTTCTCCGTGTCGCAGTCCAGTATATTTGATTTCAATATCTTTATCAGGTTCCAGTCCGGAAAGTTTTATCATTTTGCGTGCCAAATCATCAATTTTTACCGGTTGCCCCATATCAAACAGAAAGATTTCTCCGCCGTTTCCCATTGTAGCAGCTTCCAAAACCAAACGTGCCGCTTCCGGAATTGTCATAAAGTACCGTGTAATATCCTTATGCGTAACAGTAACCGGTCCTCCTACGGAAATTTGATGTCTGAATGTAGGAATAACAGAACCGTTTGAACCGAGAACATTACCGAATCTGGTAACGATGAATTTTGTGGAGCAACACTCTTCTTTTTTATCCTCATTATCATTGTTGAAAGACAATTTCGCTGAGTCTTTCTCTGTATTGACAATCATTTCTGCATAACGCTTGGTAGCCCCCATCACGTTAGTAGGATTAACTGCCTTATCTGTAGAAATCATTATGAATCTCTGTACTCCATATTTCAAACTGAGATCGGCTACATTCTTCGTGCCGAAAATATTTGTAATAACGGCCTCATAAGGTTCCCTTTCCATCATAGGAACATGTTTATAAGCAGCTGCATGAAAAACTACTTGAGGTTGATATTTTACAAAAATATCCTCAATATGCTTAAGATCTCGAATATCTGCAATAAGAATAGTGTGTTTGACTTGAGGATACTTCTCTTTCAACTCGTTCTCTATATTGAATAAGGGAGTTTCCGCATTATCCAATAGAAGAATCTCCGGATTATATTTAGTCAGTTGCCGAACGATCTCACTGCCTATACTTCCGGCTGCACCCGTAACCAAAATTCTCTTATTCCCCAATACACTACTGATAAGAGTAGTATTAGGTTTAATTTCCTTTCGTCCGAGCAGGTCTTCAATTTGAATTTCTTTTATGCTATTTTCAGTTAATTTACCGTCAACCCAATATTTTACCCTCGGAACAGTCAATACTTTTATATTATTCTGATGACATAACTCAAAGATTCGTGCTTTTCTTTCATTAGTAATACGTCCCGTAGCAATAATCAACTGATCTATATCTTTGTATTTCAGAATATACTCTTCTCTATCCGTACTCCACACTTTAATACCCTGTATAGTTTTTCCTGTAAGAGTTTTATCGTCATCCAAAAATCCTTTTATGTAGTACTTTGTATCGGAAGATAACAATGCATTTGCAGTTGCAATTCCTGTATGACCTGCTCCGAAAATCAATGTCTTAATTGTAAATCTTGAGTCCGTTCCGTTGTGATATGCTTTTTCAAACAACCATCTTACAAACATTCTGAACATGAAAAGCAAGATGTATGTAACAAAGAAATTTGTAATTACCAATTGTTTCGGGAAGAAATCCTCCGTTCCATGTCCCGAAGTGTATTTATATACATAATTGACGGCCAAAAGGAGAACATTGGCCACGACTAACGCAGTCAATATTCTCAACATATCCGAAAACGAAGAATATCTGATAATACTTCTATGGACTCTAAAACAATATATACTTAAAGAGGTGATAAAAAATGCTGAAAAAATAAACCGAAGCGAATAATTATCAAATGGAAAATTAAACCATGTTTCCTTTATATTGAGAATCCAACCCGTAAAAAATACGGAAATCAGAATAAGTATGCCGTCTATCGCCATAATCAACCACGGTGATATATACCGTTTATACATCACCTTATTGATTAATTGCAACATTTTTATGTATAATTTATTCATGTTCCGTCTGCATTAAAGTCGCAAATTTACAACATTTTTTTCATTATGCAATATATCTATACAACAAGACTTGTACTACAAGTAAAATGATTAACATACAAAAAAACTATTTCATCTGTTTTTCGATACATTATTATTCAATAGTTACTAGGTAAAAACTATTTTTTGCGATAATAAAAATAGTTTTTCCGTAATAAAAAAACTATTTTTTTAGAAGAAATCAGGGACAAAAGTAACGAAAATAATGATAATTCGGCAGAAATGTCTGACAAAAATACGGTAACATATTTCAATAAGAAAGATACTGCGGTAATTCATCACAGGAACTACCGCAGTATCTTTTCTTGTAATCTGACGCCGGTTTTCTATTCTTCCAAAGGTTTGATATTTATCAACACATCATTTTTGGAAACAGCCTGTCCTTTTGTCACATTTATGCTTTCGACTACACCGTCAATATTTGCACAAATATTATTATCCATTTTCATAGCATGTAATGACAAAAGAGCTTGACCCTTTTTTACCTTATCGCCTACTTTTACGAATACATTCATTATGTTTCCCGGTATAAATGCATAGACTTCACCTGCCGGAACCTGAACATATAATTGTCTGTACTGTGTTTTATTTTCTGACATATCTTTTTCCTCCTTTGTTTTTAGAATGGCGGTAATCCGTGTTTTTTAAACGGAGTATCCTGTTTTTTGTTCTGAGTCATCTGTAATGCATGTTCAATATACTTACGTGTTTCATTAGGTTGGATAACCGAATCTACATAGCCGTAAGACGCTGCAACATACGGGTTGGCAAATTTCTCACGATATTCATCAATTTTTTCCTTTCTTACCTTTTCCGGATTATCCGACTCCTTTATCTCCTTACGGAAAATGATATTTGCTGCACCTTCAGGCCCCATAACCGCAATTTCTGCCGTAGGCCACGCAAAAACAAAATCGGCTTTCAGATGAGAAGAACACATTGCTATATATCCGCCACCGTAAGCCTTACGTAAAATAACTGTGATCTTAGGAACCGTTGCCTCAGAATAAGCATAAAGAATTTTTGCCCCGTGACGAATAACTCCGGCATGCTCTTGATTGATTCCAGGTAAATATCCCGGCAAATCAACTAAAGTAACGAGCGGAATATTAAAGGCATCACAGAAACGAATAAATCTAGCTGCCTTATCAGATGAGTCGCAATCTAAAACTCCTGCCATAGCACCCGGATTATTTGCAACAAAACCAACCGTTTCTCCTTCTATACGCCCGAAACCTATAACAATATTCGGAGCAAACAATTCTTGAATCTCCAAAAATTCGCTGGCATCAGTCAATCCTTTGATAATATTTCTCACATCGTAAGGCTGTGCAGGATCCGACGGGAATATATTGTTTATTTTATAATCCTTGCTATTCGGTTTCTTTGCTTCAAACGGATCGGCTTTCTTCGTATTGTTCCATGGTATATAAGTAAACAAATCTTGTATCTGTTTGAAACATTCCTGTTCGCTTTCAGCATAAAAATGTGCGTTACCGCTAATTTGAGCATGCACTTTGGCTCCGCCTAAATCTTCTTTGCTTATCTCTTCTCCCAAAACACTCTTAATAACATCGGGACCTGTAATAAACATATTGGAAATCTTATCTACAACAAAGACAAAATCCGTCAATGCAGGCGAATAAACCGCTCCTCCTGCACAAGGTCCTAAAATAACACTGATTTGAGGAATAACTCCTGAAGCCATTGTATTACGATAAAAGATCTCTCCGTATCCTGCTAAAGCATTAACTCCCTCTTGTATTCTTGCTCCACCGGAATCATTAATACCGATAATAGGAGTTCGCATAGCCATAGCATGATCCATTATCTTACAGATCTTTTTTGCATGCATATAACCTAACGAACCGCCACTTACGGTAAAATCCTGTGCATATATACAAACCGGATGACCGCTTATTGTTCCAGTTCCCGTAACAACACCGTCACCCGGTAATATCTTCTTATCCATATCAAAATCTCTTCCTGAATGCTGAATAAACAAATCGTATTCATGAAAAGAGTCTTTATCCAAAAGGGCAATTATACGTTCTCTAGCCGTGAGTTTGCCTGACGCTTTTTGCTTTTCAACGGCTTTTTCTCCTCCGCCCTGCAAAGCAGCCTGCGTTCTTTCTTTCAATTCTTTATTTTTACTGTTTATTGACATAATTCATAAAATTTAAATCAACAAATTTAGTTTAGAGTTGCGAAATTAAAACATTTTTTTCGGTTATTAGACAAAAACTTTTAAAAATTTTTCAGTCGTAGCCTTACATACTCAGATTTTAGACTATTCGAAAAAAACATCTTACCTGTATCCTGTCAGAAAATTTTCGGAAGCAATAACCATATAAGTCAGTAATTCCATGTTATTTCTAAATTTTCCAAATCAAAGAATAAGTATTTATTATAAGCTACTACTTTTTTTTTCATCAAACCTATACTTTTAAATCCATATAACAGAATATTTTTTTGAAATATCACAAATAATTTGTACCTTTGCAAAAAAATTTAAAAACAAAAAAATGGAGAATACTCAAGAAGAAACAGAAGACGATACCTACTACCTCTCGCAAGCTGAAGATAAGGCGAAAGGAGGAGAGAATGCAAAAAAATTTTTGATTATTCGATTGTCTTCTATCGGGGATATCGTACTTACGACTCCAGTTGTAAGATGTTTGAAGAAACAATACCCGAATTGTCAAATCCACTACCTGACCAAACAATCCAATGCCTGTATTTTGGAAAGTAATCCATATATAAACAAGGTCCATGTGTATAATAAGGGACTAGGAATACATTCTCTTATCAATGAACTAAAGAAAGAAGATTTTAGTTTCATAATTGACTTGCATAAAAATTTGAGGTCAAAACGGATAGTCATTGCCTTGCATAAACCTTACGGTATGTTCAATAAACTAAACTTCAAGAAATGGTACTATGTACATACAAAGAAGAATGTAATGCCGAATATCCATATTGTGGACAGGTATTTTGATGCGGTAAAGAAACTGAACGTTACAAATGACAAAGAAGGCCTGGACTTTTTCTTGCAAGACGAAGATTATATCTCTCCCGATGCCTTACCTTTATCTTTTCAGGATGGTTACATTACAGTTGCTGTAGGAGCAAAGCATATAACCAAACAAATTCCTACTGACATTCTGATTGCTGTATGCGAAAAAATTGACGGGAATATATTACTTCTCGGAGATATTAACGATAAAATAAAGGCCAACAGGATAGAAAATGCTATCGGAAGCAGAGTTTTCAACGGTTGCGGAGCATACTCTCTTACACAAACAGCAGCTTTAATTGATACCTCAAAAGGAATAATCACTGCCGATACAGGACTTATGCATATTGCAGCAGCACTTAAAAAGAATATTATAAGTCTTTGGGGAAATACAGTACCTGAATTCGGAATGTACCCTTATTTACCGAAAAGTTGCAAAAAGGAAAATCACATTTTCGAAGTCAAAAATTTAAAATGCCGTCCATGCAGTAAACTCGGTTATAAGAAATGTCCGCATGTACATTTCAAATGTATGAAACAACAGGACACATTCCGTATCGCCGAGATTGCTAATACCTGGTTACAGGATGATAACGACTGAAGGTTAAAACGAAATATCAGATGGAAGAAATCAAACACAAGAAGGAAGTTTTGGCATTTGACAGAATGCTTTCACTTATGGAACAAGTAAGAAACGAATGTCCTTGGGACAACTCGCAGACTAATGATTCATTAAGGACTCTGACTATTGAAGAATTATATGAGTTATCTCAAGCGATATTGGATAATAATGACGCCGAAATTTGCAAGGAATTGGGAGATGTACTAATGCATGTGATATTCTATTCTCTGATAGGTAAGGAAAAAGGAGTATTTGATATCGTTGATGTATTGAATTCTTTATCGGAGAAATTGATAAGGCGACATCCGCACGTTTTCAATAAAACAAACGGCATGACTGCTGAAGAAGTCGAAAGGAACTGGGAGCGTATTAAATTAAAGGAAGGTAATAAGAGTACTCTTTCAGGAGTTCCCGAAACTTTACCTTCGCTAATTAAAGCCTATCGATTGCAAGACAAAGCTAAAGGTATTGGATTTGATTGGAACAGTAAATACGAGGTTTGGAAAAAAGTTGAAGAAGAACTTGAAGAGTTGCATCAAGAAGAGGCTTTGGACGATAACAACGATAAGATTACAAAAGAATTCGGCGATGTATTGTTTTCTTTGATTAATTATGCACGCTTTATTGATGTTAATCCTGATACGGCGTTGGAGATGACAAACCGCAAGTTCAAAAAAAGATTTGAATTTATGGAACTTAAAGCAAAGGAAAGCGGGAAGCCTCTACAGAACATGAATATCAATGAAATGGAATCTTTGTGGCAACAGGCGAAAAGTACTCTGTGAAAACAATATCAGAATATAGGCCGGTTAAGTTCTTTTGCTATGGCACTTTTGATAAGACGAAGATTATTAAATCTCTCAATGGCTGAGATGTCTTCGGGATTATCTTTCATCTGACGCTGTGTTTCTCTGATAAAAAATGCCAATTTCTGCAGATTAGCGGAAAGCATTGTTTGTTTTATATCCAAATCTATAATCTGCTGTGAATTAATATCCGGAACAAACATTTCTTTATTAGCCCAATTGGCAGAAATGGCCAATCGCGTAGGTTCCATTAACAATGTACTTATAAGATTTGTTACCTCATCATCATTTTCCCGCATAATGTCGTCAGGATTCAGTATATTGCCCGTCTGATTATATTCTACAATATATTTATCAATGATTTTCCTATACAAAGGATATTGAAACTCAATCTCATTAGAGATAATATTGTTTAATATATACTCCCCGGCATTACACTGGACGATTTCAGTTTTATTATCTATCAAGACAGGTTGATTAGTTGTCATCCCAGAATAATTCACCAGTACTCTCAATATATCTCTTTCCAAGTGTATTTCTTTTGTACTCACTTCAAGATCAGGAATCGGATTTTGATCTTGAGTAACTGAAGTATTATTACCATTGCTTTTGTTGGAATCGTATTTGTCTGACAGATTAATATCTCCGTCCGTCAAATTATCCTTACTATCTGAGAATGTACCAACTCGAGATGTATCTACACTTTTCTGAATTTCTCGCCGATCTCCTTTGTTTTTAAGGTATGCGTTATGAATAATCTCTTTATTGAGCTGATCGGTCAAAACGTCTTCCCTCATATTCAGAATGGAAGAACATTGTTGAATATAGGTTGTGCGTTCAATCAAATCGGGGATCAAAGATATGGAATGAATAATATCTTTAACCAGTGTAGCCTTCTTTATCGGGTCTCCTTGTGCTTCCTGTAATGCCAGATTAGTACGATATATGATAAAATTCCGGGCATTTGTTTTCAGAAATTCCTGAAATTCGTCTTGTGTATGCTTTCGTGCAAAACTATCAGGATCATCTCCGTCAGGAAACAAAACAATGGAAATATGCATACCCTCTTTTAAGAACATATCCGTTGCACGTATAGCAGCATGAATTCCTGCTGCATCCCCGTCATAAAGAACAGCAACATTACTCGTATAACGTTTAATCAAATGAACCTGATCTTCCGTAAGAGCCGTTCCCGATGAAGCCACAACGTTTCTGACTTCGTTCTGACTCATCATAATTGCGTCTATATTACCTTCAACCAAATAACAAAGATCTTGTTTAGCAATCTCCTGGCGGGCAAAATTCAAACCGAACAGCGTCTTTCCCTTTATATAAACGGGACTTTCCGGACTATTGACATATTTCGCCTTTGTCTTATCCTTAGTTAAAATACGGGCAGAGAACCCTAAAACTCTACCGCCGACATTATAGACAGGAAACGTTACCCTTCCTCTGAAACGATCATAAAGTGATCCGTCTTTTTCACTTTTCAATACCAAACCGCTTTTAATCAAGTCTTCTTCCTTATATCCTGACTTCAAAGCATATTGAACGAAATCATCACCTTTCTGTTTAGCATATCCCAGTTGCCAAGTATCAATTGTCTTTCGATTAATTTGCCTTTCGTTGAAATAAGATAATCCTACAGCCTGTCCTTCTTCGCTGTTGAACAAATTATCATAATAATACTTGCATGCAAGTTCATTTATATGATAAAGAATATTCTTTTCATCCCTGGCTTGTAATTCTTCCGCAGAAAGTTCTTTCTCTTTAATTTCAATGTGATACTTATTAGCCAACCAACGTAACGCTTCAGGGTAGGTATAATGCTGATATTTCATCAGAAAACTGACCGTATCTCCTCCCTCTCCGCAGCCGAAACATTTAAAAATTCCACGACTCGGACTAACGTTAAAAGAAGGTGTATCTTCGTTATGAAAAGGACAACAAGCGATGTAATTAGCACCGCGTTTTTTCAAATCTACGAAATCACCTATTACTTCTTCTATCTTAGCTGCGTCTAAAATTCTATCGATGTCCGTCTGAGAAATCATAATCGGGGTATTCTTTTAAATAAAATCAACAAGAAGTAATCACGGGATTCTAACTCACACTAATTTTTCCTATATTGACCGTACATTCCTTGCAATTACCGTTGCAGTCCTTGCAGTGTTCTTTCTCCCAATCAAAAGCACAAGTATGAGAAAAACGTCCGTTTTTTTTCATAATAATCTTAACTCCGATAAGAATTCCGCACAGAGCAACAATAACAACCGTAATTCCTAATACTAACAATAATTCTTTCATTCTTTCATCATTACAATATTATCGTCAAAAAAGAATCTTTTCCAAAGGTGCAAAATTACAAAAATCATTACAATATAGCAAATATTCGCACCGATTAAAATATCACAGTAAAACAAAGGCATCAAAACCTGTATTTATACAAGTTTCAATCTATTTTTTTATACATACGTTAAAGGTTTACAAAGTGAAAAGAATCCTGAATTATAAATATCATTGACAAATACTACAATTCCAGATTCAATGCATGCGGATTCGTTTATAAAAATACGGAATTAGAACTTGATCAAATCCTTTATTAATATCGCATTCCACGTAATCAATGTGCATATCATTACATGCCGAGTTAATTTTTGCAAATCTGTCTGCCATTATTCTTTCATACTCTAATCGAATCTCGTTCGGATTGACTTTTAATTCCTCCTTTGTTTCTATATCAATGAAACGATAAGGACGGTTTTTATATTCAAGTTTTTCTTCCAATGATTTATCGAAAACATGAAACAGAAGTACTTCATGTTTTGCAAATTTCAAATGTTGCAAAGCCTTAATAAATTCTTCCCCGTTATCTTCTGCGGAAAGTAAATCCGTGAAAATAACTACAAGAGAACGCTTATGAATTTGGCTTGCCAATTGATGCAATAATGGTGCAGTGTCAGTATTGTCCGGAAAAAACTTGTAATCCTTATTTATCAAATCTTCCAATATTGTGAAGATATGACGCTTATGTGCGTATGTACTTTTGACATCGCTTGCATAATCAATCTTATCGGACAATAAAGAAAGAGAAAACGCATCTCTTTGCTTATAAAGTATCTGAATAACTGCCGCGGCCGCACACACTGCGAAAGTGAGTTTATTAGGATTGTCCAACGAAACTTCCTTTTTATCAAAAGGAAAACACATTGAAACGGAATTATCAACTACTACTGAACAACGTAGATTTGTCTCCTGTTGATAGTTTTTAACGAAAAGTTTATCCGTCCTGCCAAAAAGCTTCCAATCAATAAAACGCATACTCTCACCTGCATTATAAGGGTGGTAATCTGCGAATTCAACCGAAAAACCATGAAAAGGACTTTTGTGGAGTCCCGTAAGGAATCCCTCAACTACCTGCTTTGCTTTAAGTTCTAATAAGGAATAAGAAAGATTCTCTAATCTTATTGCGTCAGACATTGAATTTTCTGTATTGAGTACAAAGGTTACTGTACAAAATATCGGACATCGAACCATGTGGTCGGAGCGGATGACAATAAAATCCGTAATTTGTCGGCAAAATTCCGCATCCTGTACCAAAAATTCAATGTCCGATAGCGAATGTCGGTCATTACATGTATTGTTCTATTTTTTCTTTATAAGCGGATTTACTGTTAGCTCCGACCATTCTTTCAATAACTTCACCGTTTTTAATGAAAAGAACAGTAGGGACATTACGAATACCGTATTTAGCAGGAATTTCAGGAGATTCATCCACATCACACTTAGCCACAACTGCTTTCCCTTCGTATTCTTTTGCCAATTCTTCAATTATAGGAGCGATATGCTGACAAGGTCCGCACCAAGTAGCACCGCAATCCAATACTACCAATTTGCTTTCTTCCATAACATTCTGCTGGAAGTTGCTTTCATTAATTTCTAATGCCATTTC
>JAFUYA010000013.1 GCA_017477025.1 Bacteroidales bacterium
AACTCAGAAATTGATAAAGAAATAATCTGAAATTCTAAACATTCAAGGACGGTAACAATAAAGTTACCGTCCTTTTTTATTTATTGCTAACCTATTCATATTCACTGACGAAAAAATCAGTGTGATTTCTTCATAAAAGTGCGTGATTTCTGACGTTTTCTTAATGATTTTGTCCAAAATCACGCACTTTTTTCAGACAGTTACAAATTCTTTGTTTTTCTTATATTTATATAGGAATATTTTTTGTAATTTTGCAATTCAAAATTTAGAGATATGACGCAGGACAGATGTGTAACGGTTTTTGTGCAAACGCCTTACGTTTCCGATAAGGGGTTGGAAGATTACATTGAGGAACTGAATTTTTTGATTCTCACACTCGGTGCAGTGGCGGTTAAATCATTCAGCCAACGTCTGCAACAACCCGATTCGCGGACATACGTAGGCAGCGGCAAATTGCAGGAGATTAAAGACTACATTACCGAAAACGAATTGGAATACGTTGTTTTTGATGATGAGTTGTCGCCGGCACAATTGCGTAATATCGAGAATATCCTGCAATGTCAGGTATTGGACCGGACACAGGTAATACTCAATATCTTTGCTTTACATGCCTCCACCGCACACAGCAAAATACAGGTGGAGTTGGCACAATACAAATATCTGTTGCCGCGTCTTAAAAGGATGTGGACGCACCTTGACCGACAGAAAGGCGGTCTGAATATGAGAGGTCCGGGAGAAACACAGATAGAAACGGACAGACGTATTGTGTTGAGTAAGATTTCACTTTTGAAACAAAAACTTACGGAGATAGACAAACAAAAGACTTTGCAGCGTAAAAACCGCCAACAGTTGGTGCGTGTAGCCCTTGTCGGATATACCAATGTGGGTAAATCGTCAATGCTTAACATGCTTTCCAAATCCGAAGTTTTGGCGGAAAACAAGTTGTTTGCAACTCTTGATACCACGATACGCAAAGTTGTAATTGAGAATCTCCCGTTTCTTTTGACCGACACGGTAGGGTTTATAAGAAAGTTGCCCGATACTTTGTTGGAGAGTTTCAAAAGCACGTTGGACGAAGTACGTGAAGCCGATTTGTTGGTTCATGTAGTGGATATATCGCACCCTGATTTTGAAAACCAGATAAGCGAAGTTACCAAAACGCTCAACGAGATAGGGGCGGGGGATAAGGATATGATAATCGTGTTCAACAAGATTGATGCTTATACCTACATAAAGAAAGATGAGGACGATTTGACGCCCGTTGAGAAATATAACTTCAGTTTGGAGGATTGGAAACGTACGTACTACAACAACAATAAGTATAAGACGGTATTTATTTCGGCAAAAGAGAAACAGAATATTGAGGAGTTGAAACAGGTGATGTATGACACAGTCAAGACCATTCACGCAAAAATCTACCCGTATAACAATTTTCTGTATTAGATTCCGATAGGCATGTAAGCAAGTATTAAACATAAAACCTGCATAGTGCGGTCTTACAGAATGCAGTTTTAATAAGTTTCCGTTCGGCATTGTTTCGACTTGGCAGTCTTTTAAAAACAATTAAGGCAACAATCTTTTCCATGATGTCGCCTTAATTTATTCTGAACCCCTTTTTTGTTTTCCTTATTTCAGATTATATGTTTTTACGGAAAACGGCAGATAATTAATAATCGTAATTTCTTCCGATATATCCTATTATGTAGATTAATAATATTATCAACAAACATGCAAAAGAAATTATCAAACCTGCAATCGCAAGTTTTTTAGGTTCTTTTGATATTCCTATAGCGGAGCAAACCAATCCGGCTATCCAAAGCAACCAACCAAAAAACGGAACCCATCCTATAAATATACTTACCAGCGACAGCACAAAACCGACCGTTCCTACTGTATTTGACGTTTCCGACACTTTCTGTTGATTGCTATAATTTGCATTCTGCTGATTGTTTATATTATTCTGCTGGTTATTTACGTTATTTTGTTGGTTGTTTATATTGCTCTGCTGATCCAATTCAGGATTATTCATCTGTTCTTCCATATTACAAATCCTCCTTCGCCTGATTTTCTAAAATAAAGTTTGTTGTTATTCCTGTATTGATTTAACATATTCGAAAAACGACTCAATTGTTCCGAATTCATCTCCGTCCATATCGTATGAAGTCTGGATTTTAGTTAAGTCTTTATCGAAAAGAAACCAGTGTTTTCCCATCAATACATTACCAGCATTGTTTTTAGCACGGTAAGTATGCTTTGCTTTAAAGCCGATAAACTTCTTACCTTCTTTTTTTATCTTTTCTCCCAATGCTTGAAATTCATTGTTCATCTTTTCAGCCTGTTCCTTTATTTTTTCCTGTTGGGCAAGTAGATTTTCATACTTTTCCTTTTCGGTATTATACTCGTTGCGTGTATATGAATCGAAAGGATTTGCATAAAGCAACATTGAGGATTTTGCACGTTTGATTTCCTCGTCCAATTTTGCAAATTGTTGGTCTAATTGATACACCTTAAGTAATTTTTGGTGAAATGCGGGGTCGTCTGTAGGCGAAAAAGCACTGTCAATAACCGTTTCAACCGGGTCGTAAGAGTCAGGAATATACAGAGATTTCTGTATATAATCCTTAATTAAGGCATTAGCCTTTTGTTCAGGCGATTTACCGCACGAAACAAATATCACTGCGGCAGCAATCAAAATCAAAACTTTTTTCATTTCCGTATTGTGTTTTAAATGTTATTACTAAAGGTCCTCTCCGTTGGCCTTATTTAGTCTGTTATCGTAATACATAGTTATACTGTATTGACCATACGACTTTGTAATCATAAACCAAACTGATTTATGAGATATTTTATCAAAAATATAATCCATTCCCAACTCCAAAGTTTCCGAATAGATTGTTTGTTGCAGGTCTTCATCTGCATTTTCTAATTCTTCGGCAGAATATTTTGAAAGAATTTTCTGTTGAACATAAGAAGCCACTTCTGCAGAGTCAAAATCCGTTTTATTTACTTGGTAATATGATGCCTCATACCGTTTATTATGTACAAGCATCTCATAAGAAATATCTTCCTCATCGGACAATTCATAATTGCCTACAAAATCCGCAGGCGTATATTTATCATTCTTTTCAAACTGACGACACAAACGGTTAAAACTAATCTTAATGTTTCCTTCGTCAGTAGGAGTTACATCATCAACAACGATTCTATAAACCTTATTATTTTTAGTTACGACATAGAGATAAACATCCCTCCCGTTAAATTCCCCTTTTAGTCTGTCTTTTTGTGCATTATAAGTAAAACCTTTGGCTTTTAGTTTTTGAATCATTGCCGTCTTTGTTCCGTCGACAGGAATGCCTAAAAACTTTGTAACATCTTTAGTGTTGCTTTGTCCCATTGCACTTGTGATACTGAAAAATATCAACGTAAGCAGTGCGAAAATCTTTGCTTTTTTCATATTGCTGTTTGTTTTATTTGGTTATACGTTATTTTCTTGTACTGAAAACTGTTGTCTGTTATTCAAATGCTTCTGCAATTGCTCATCAATGAGTTGTGCCATATCTTGTTTGCGTTTCCGATTACTGTCACCCGCTATGGCAAGTATAATATATGTCCAAATAGGAGATAAAACGAAACACAAAATAACCCAAAATGTCTTATTGCGTCCTCTTTTCTTTGCCATCTTTATAGGGATGAGGAAATAAAACAGGTAAATCAGCCCTATAATAATAAGGAGTGCAAAAATCGGGAAAAGACTGTCAGCCAAATCTTCGGTAATGACTTCTTGGGTATCAAGAAAAAACATATTATTTATAACTGTTAAGTTTAAATTCTATCTGAAAAACTCTGTCAGGCATGGAAGCACTCCTTTCTGATTTATAATAAGCATAGTGATTGTCGTGTCCGAAACCGCCTATTTTAAAAGTCTTTGTCATTTGTGGGGCGATAGAAGTTCTTTTACTTATTTCTTGATAGTCAAGTACGTTGCCTTTCATATCTTTATAGATGATAGTAGCCTTAAACGAGTGGATGGTTTCACTCGTATTGTTTTTTAGCGAAAGAGTTGCCTGAGAATCAAGCCAATCTTGGATAAACGATGCAACGGTTAAGGCTTTGGGATTTTTGTTTTTTGTATTTCCTGCCGTGTTTTCAGACGTTGTGCCGTTCGTCAGTTTATTCTCCGTTGCAACTTTTACATCGTTTCCGTTATAACCTGTAAAGTAAAGGCCGATTAGGAATCCTATTGCCAAAAATATCAATGCAAACAAAATATTTCTTCCCATATCTTTTATTGTTTTTTATGTTGTGGATATATCTTTCGTGAATTTACAATCAGGGTAATTGGAACACCCGAGGAAACTTCCGTATTTGCCGTTTCTTTCAACCAATTTACCGTTACATTTCGGGCATATACCCTGATTGATAAGGTCATTTTTTTCCTTAATATATTGGTTGATGGAGTTGATATGCCTTTTTACCCTGTCTGCACTGCGTACCACGGAATTGTTCAGTACATATATTGAAGTGTCCAAAGCATTCGGCGACATTATAGGCGTTCTGAAACTTTTTATCACGCTTTGCAATTGATTGGTGTATATTACGAGTTCTTTGGTTTCGCATTTGATTGTTGCCCTATCCGAAAAAATGACGACAGAAACAAAATAATTTCTCGGTAACCCCAAAATACATTGCAAAGCATATATATGAGAATAGTTTTGTTTCAACGGGTTTCTGAATTTATACTCTTTCTCATTGACGTATTTACTCCAATATTCAGCATCATCACTGCCGTAGATCGAGCCTGTATAGTTTTTGGCTTCGATAACAAATACACCGAAAGGAGAAACAACGATATGGTCTATTTGAACGGAGCGGTTGTTTACATAAAGATACACATCCTTATATACATTATACTCATGGGACAATGTTTCCAATTTATCCGTTATCTGACTTTCCAATATCCGTCCTTTAAAACTCTTTGTATAGTTATAGTCAGTGTTACTTGTCGCCGGTTGTGATACTTGCCTGTGACTTATTACCTTCTTTGTTCTTACTTTTGTCTTTTTACGGGGCTTATTATACACAAAGAATGTAATAATTGCTGCAAGAATCAACACCAAACTAATATACATATTCTCCATTTCCGGTTAGCAAATATATAAAAAGAATTATCGTGGATTTATTTTTTGTTATCTTCGGTTCTAGCCTTACCTTTACACTACAAATTTCAATCACACGATAGCAGACACGACACAACGCCGCTACTGCACCCCGAACTCTTGTGGTGTTTTTGAAATTTGGCTAGAATTTCGATAACAAAAGTTGCGTCAAGTTACGCATCAAACAATAAAACTCTCTATTTCTTTAATGTGTTCTCTCTTTTTCCTACTCCTATATCTGCCGTTAGCATTTCAACGAGCAAAGTTACAAAAATATATGCAATCAAAAAAGTATTTTTTCAAAAATAATCCGGATGTATTCTCATTTGGAGTATCGGTGATGTTAATTTTTTGATATTTGAAATGAGAAATCATTAATATTTTTTATCTGAAAGGATAGATAGTTTGCCGAATTTTCAGCGTATCTCCTTGAAATTTTTCTCTTTATAATATATTCTTCTTATGGATAAACCGTATCGAACAATCAGTTACAAACTTAATTAAATTAATCTCATATATCAACCTATTTTTCCTTAACCTCGGAAAACAATAAAGCGGGAATACAATTTTGCATTCCCGCTTTATTTGATTTGATTACATTCTTCCGTATGCGAACGGCATAAAATAAAGAAGTGCAGTTCCTATTTCTTTAAGAAATCTTCATAGTAACGGAATATTTTTTTATAAAGTTCCACGCGATCTTTACCTCTTACGTTATGTTCGTGGTTAGTGTAGATGAAATAATCCACAGGTTTTTTCTTTTCAACGCAAAGGCGGATAAATTCCAAAGAATGTTGCGGCAAAACAGTATTATCCTGGTAGCCCTGCATTATCAAAATACGCATATCGTCGGTGATATTGTCAATATAATTAAGCAAAGAAGCGTTGTTGTAACCTTCGGCGTTGTCTTCAGGATTGCCCATATAACGTTCTCCGTACATTACTTCGTACCATTTCCAATCAATAACGGGTCCTCCTGCAGTTGCAACCTTAAATGTTCCTGGATTTCTCAATGTTAAGCCCAAAGTCATAAATCCTCCGTATGACCAACCGTCCACACCTATTCTTTCGCTGTCAATATACGGTAGAGATTTCAAATAATTGATACCTAACATCTGATCTTCTATTTCCTGCGTGCCGCAATTATGCCATATTGCACTCTCGAACTCATAACCTCTGTTGGCACTTCCTCTTGAATCCATCGTCCAAATTATATAATCCTGCGTTGCCAAGAAAGGTAAGAAGTTTCCTGCCCCTGCAGTCCAATAGTCCGTGATTAATTGTGCGTGAGGTCCTCCGTAAACATAGACGATAACAGGGTATTTCTTTGCAGGATTAAAGTCTTTAGGCTTAATCATTCGTGTATAAAGAACCGTGCCGTCTTTTGCGATTAAGGAATCTATGGTAATTACAGGTTTGTTGCTTATCTTGTCAAAAGGATCTTCCGCTTTGTCCAATTCTTTGATTATTTCGCCTTTTTGATTTCTTAAAACCGTGCGGTAAGCAACATCGGTCGAAGAGTAAGAATCAATAAACAATGTGCCTTTTTTATTGAAAACAACTGTATGTGTTCCGTGATCAAGAGTTATTCTCTGCATTTTGCCGTCTTTGATATTTATTGCATAGAAATTTCTTTCCAACGGCGAATCTTTGGTTGCATAAACATATACAACAGTACCTTTGTCGTTGAAACCTGCAATGTCATTGACCATCCAATTGCCTTTTGTAAGTTGTTTTATTTCCCTTCCTAACGTGTCATACATATACAGGTGTTGCCAACCGTCTTTTTCCGAGAAATACAAAAACTTTCCGTTGTCGCCGGGTAAGAAAGTAAGTGGATGTTCAGGCTCAACATACTTATTACTAACCTCTTCAAACAAAACACGTTTCAACATACCGGTCTGAGAAGAATAAGCCTCCAACCATAAATGGTTCTGCTTACGGTTAAGTTTCTGAATATATACCGTTTTGCCGTCAGGAGAAAAACATACATTAGTAAGATAGTTCTCTCTTTCGGTTACACTGTTGTTTTTTCTGGTTTTCAGGCATACTTTTGTGCCTGTTGCAAAGTTATAAACCCAAACTTCCACTTCGTGAGATTTCATTCCTGCCATAGGATATTTAATAGGAGTGTGCTTTGCTTCACGTTCCATGGTATTTACCAGCGGATAATTGCCGACCATGCTTTGATCCATGCGATAGTATGCAAGAAAATTGCCGTCTTTAGAAAAGAAAAGTCCTTTATCAATTCCGAATTCGTTCCTGTGAACACTCTGACCGATAATGATATTAAGGCTGTCGCCGTCAAAAGTTATCTGTTTTTCGTTTCCGTTTTTATTAACGAACAAGTTATTCTCTTTGATGTATGCTTTGTTATTACCAGCCTGTTCCAAGAATAACGCTCCTTCAATCCTTTCTTCCTGATTACGTTCTACAATTTTGTCGTTACCTTTCTTATCTACTACGTGTTTTTGCCATTGAGCGTCATAGTAGGAATAAGAATCGTTGTCAATGAACTGCGGTTGATAGAATTTGATTTGCATTCTGTAAGTTCCGTCCATCAAATGTTCAATATCCAAACGGTTATCGTTCTTTTGAGCAAAGGACATCGTTAATGCAGAGAACAGGACTGCCGATATAACCAATACTTTTTTCATATCAAATTGTTGTGTTTTTAATTATCAATTGTTTATCAAGTTGCAAAAGTACGAATATTTTCGGATATTGCAAATTATTCATTATCGTTAAAATCCGTTTATCATAATTAAGTCGGAAAGTTTTTGATATGCTCGTTATCAATTAAAACAAAGGTGATGTGATGTATTATGAATCCTTTATGATTAATTGCAATTGACGTGTATATCATTTCTTTTCAAGAATTAGTGCCGTTTGGCAGAGTAATATTATAACAGGAATTAAAAACTGAAAAAATATTTCGGTAAAAATAATTCGATATATAAAAAAATCTTAACTTTGCAAGTTCAAATTCGGAAAGTATAATAACTAATAGATATAACAAAAGATGTACAGGACAAAAACTTGTGGAGAATTAAGAATAAGCGACTGCGGGCAGGAAGTTACGCTTTGCGGATGGTTGCAACGTTCAAGGGATTTGGGAAGTATGACTTTTATTGATTTACGTGACCGTTACGGTATAACGCAATTGGTTTGCAATGTGGATACGGATAAGAGTCTTTACGAACAAGCCAAAACTCTCGGACGTGAATACGTTCTTCAAGTGACGGGAACGGTAAGGGAAAGAAGTAATAAGAATAAGAATATTCCTACGGGCGATATTGAAATCGAAGTAAAGAAAATCAATATCCTTAATAAGGCTGTCCTTCCGCCTTTTACCATTGAGGATAATACTGACGGAGGCGATGAGTTGAGAATGAAGTACCGTTATTTGGATCTTCGTCGCCCTGTTGTCAGAAAAAATTTGGAGTTAAGGCACAGATTGGCACAGAAAATAAGAAACTATCTTTCCAACGAGAATTTCTTGGAAATCGAAACGCCGTTTCTTATACGTTCAACGCCTGAAGGAGCAAGAGATTTTGTTGTTCCTTCACGTATGAATCCTAATCAATTCTATGCTTTGCCGCAATCACCGCAACAATATAAGCAGTTGTTGATGGTTTCGGGATTCGACCGCTATTTCCAGATTGTTAAATGTTTCCGTGACGAAGATTTGCGTGCCGATCGCCAACCTGAATTTACTCAAATTGATTGTGAGATGTCTTTTGTTGAACAAGAGGACGTCCTTAATATGTTTGAAGGTCTTATAAAGTATCTTTTCAAAGAGGAAAAGGGAATAGAGTTCGGTAAGTTCAAAAGAATGACTTGGCAGGATGCTATGAAATATTACGGAAGCGACAAACCGGATCTGCGTTTCGAGATGAAATTCACTGAACTTAATGATGTTGCACAGGGCAAAGGTTTCTCGGTTTTTGACGATGCGGAATTGGTTGTCGGTATTTGTGCAAAAGGATGTGCAAATTATACACGCAAACAGTTGGATGCACTGACTGATTTTGTGAAACGTCCGCAGGTCGGAGCAAAAGGACTTGTTTATGTGAAATATAATGAAGACGGCAGTTTCAAATCTTCGGTTGATAAGTTCTTTACACAGGATGATTTGCAGAAAATAGCAGATAAATTTGAAGCACAAAAAGGAGATTTAATGTTGATAATGAGCGGAAAAGCAATGCAAGTGCGTACTCAGTTATGTTCTTTACGTTTGGAGATGGGTTCGCAATTGAATTTGAGAGATCCGTTCAATTATGCAATAACTTGGGTAACTGATTTTCCGTTGTTGGAGTGGAACGAAGAAGACAATCGTTTCTATGCAATGCATCATCCGTTCACCGCGCCTAATCCTGAGGATTATCCTGAACTTTTGGATAAAGATCCCGGAAAGGTTCGTGCTTGGGCTTACGATTTGGTGATAAACGGGACGGAAGTCGGTGGAGGCAGCGTCAGAATCCATGACAGAGATATGCAGATGCGTATGTTTGAAGCTCTCGGCTTTACCCCTGAAGCAGCTTTGCAACAATTCGGATTCCTTATGGGTGCGTTCCAATACGGAGCTCCTCCTCATGCAGGTTTAGCCTTTGGTTTTGACAGACTTTGTGCTATTTTTGCAGGTGCGGATTCGATACGTGATTTCATTGCCTTTCCTAAAAACAACAGTGGAAGAGATTTAATGAGCGATTCTCCTAATTACATTGATCAGAAGCAATTGGACGAATTGTATTTGGCACTTGTTAAGCCTGAATAAAGATTATTCATTTATTTTTATAAAAACGATTTCACGGAGCAATCATACTTAATATGATTGCTCTTTTGTCGTTCAAAAAAAGAGTGTGATTTTATCCGTTTTTTTAATGATTTCTGTCGTTTTCTTAATGATTTCGACAGAAATCATTGACATTTCTATTTTCCTGTAACTGTTTGGTTTCTGATTAGTCTGTTATTGTATTGCTGTATAATCGCTTTTGTCAGATTTTCATGTTTCAATGTTATTTGAGCAAACTTACTTGCGATGTTATGTTTCATATCAGGGTCGGTAACGGCATTGTACAATTGAGTTTCAAAGCCGTCTCTGTATTTGCTTACATAATCATCAATCATAAGAATGTACTCACCGTTGGAGTAATAGATGTAATAGTGCGGTTGAGGGGAAAATATACTTCTCCCGAAAGCGAATACATCGGTTTTGACGTGCAGAATATCTGCCAAAGTAGGAAGAATATCTATTTGTTGCATGACTTTATTGATTCTTTCTCCGTGTTTCAGCATCGGACTATATATGATCATCGGTATTTTATACAATCCGAGTTGTGTTTTGAATTCTTTTGTGGCATTCATTGCACTATGATCGCCCGTTATGACAAAAACGGTATTTTGAAACCATTCGGTTTTTGAAGCCGATTCAAAGAATTTTCTAAGCGAATAATCAGTATATCCGATAGTTTCGTAATAAGGCACGTCGCCTTTCGGAAAACGTCCCGTATGTTCTTTCGGAATAGTGTAAGGAGGATGATTACTTAAAGTGAATAATGTTGTAACGAACGGCTGTTTCATAGTATTCATTTTTCTGAGAGTGTATTGCAGGAACGGTTCGTCAAATATTCCCCAGTTGCCGTCATAGTCGTTGTCGTTGTTGTATTCATTCTTACCATAGTAATCGGTGTAGCCGACTTGATGTGCAAATCCGTCAAAATTCATTGTTCCATTGTAGCCTCCGTGAAAGAAAGATACTTGATAGCCGTAAGGTTTCAGCAACGAGGCTATGGAACCTAATTTATTGTTTCCGTACGCAGATGTTATATACGGGGTTTCATTCAAAAGGGGCATTGAGGAACAAATTGCAGGTATGCCGTCTATGCTTTTTTTGCCGTTACTCATTCCGTTGAAAACGAGTGAATGTTCAGCCAAAGAGTCAATAAACGGTGTATAAGTCCGTGTCTGCTTATTGTATATGCCTGTATATTCTGCAGAGAAACTTTCAACGATGATTATCATCACGTTTGTTTTACTTGCCTGCGGAATTGTGTTGAACAACGTGTCAGTCCAAATATTCGTATTGGGACTTTGGATAGGGGAGAACAGTGAAGTAAGCGTCTTCTGGTCAAAATAATTCTTTGTTTCCAAAGAAGTCTTGCCTATAGTTCTGTAGAAGGTGTATGGAGTATTCAGAACCAAAGCCGTATTTTGCGTTGCAGCATAATTACTTGCATGAATGGGACCCATAGCACGTTTTTGCAGCCCGCCTCTTTGAAAAACTACCAACACAACTGTAACGAGAACAAAAAACAATGTATATTTTGCGTAGTACAATATGGTTTTCAAAAAATTCTCATTATTATGGCATTCATCCGATTGAGATTTGTAATATTTTTTTCTGAAAACGGCGTCCGTTTTATACAGAACTATGTTTAGAATAATGAAAATAAGAATTATATGCCAGTAATCTCTTGCAAAAGTAGGAATCAAGTTGTTGAAATCTCCGCCTACACCCAAATAATTGAAGATGTCAAATGTTATTCTTTTGAATGTAAAGCCGTAATAACCGCAATCAATAAGATTCAACAGCAGAATAAATTCAACGGCGGCAAAGTAGAAAACGTTGGTTATTATTCTATATATTTTGTTTGCATGAAACGGATGCGGAATCAATGAAAGTGCAAAGAAAGGTGCTAAATAGAAACTGAGAGTAGAAAGAGCGAATTTGATATTTCCGCGACAAATCATCATAAACTCCGAAAAAGAATTGACATTGAATGATGATTTGTTAAGAAAATAAAAAACGATCTGGGTAATCAGCAATAATATCAATGCAGAAATATACCTTGACAGTGTGAGTTTATATTGTGATTTCATTTCTTTTTATTTACTTGGTTTATATTTGGATTTTTGCAATATCAATTGACTGTCATTCAAATTCATAAGACTGTCAAATGATATTTTGTTATTGTTCATAAATTGTTTAACGATGTTGTAACCTATGTAGTTACCGACACGTGAAGGAGAATCGCTCAAAGGTCTGGAAGAAGGTCCTTCTGCAGTCAAAGACATAAACTTTGAACGGTCTTTTTCATACAAAAGATGTTGTTCGGTTATATACCCCCAAATCAGTTTCTCATTTTCATTACACCATTTCAGTTGTTCATCGGTGTATCTCAAAATTTCGCTTTCCGTATGTTTTGGAAGAATCCTGCTTACTATATAAGAGTACTTACCTTCTTCGACAATGTAATCCAAAAGCGTACAATCGGGATTCATTTGAGAAGAAGGAGTATTTTTGTATGTAGCATTTTTCAGATACATTCTCATGAAATCGGGTGCAATATAGTTTTTATTCAGTGTCTGTTGCATATACTGAGGCATCTGTGTGTAATACGGATTCTTTTCTATTTGAGGATAGGAGTAAGCATCCAAAGCGATAGTTGCATAATCTCCGTTTGTGTAGCAACGATTATCAAATACGTAAGAGAATTCGGCAGGGCCGAAAATCATCGAAAACAATCGTCTCGGAAGTTGTGTATCTTTATGTTGTTTTTGTAAATTAGCAAATGCCGATGTCAAATCTTTTTCAAGAAATTTCAAATCAGGATAATTTCTCTGCACTGTATTTTGAGCGTCAAGCAGGTAGTTGTCGGAAATAAATTTCTCTATCATACCGAGATATTCCTTATCGTCAAGAGATGCAGCGAACATTTCGGGATATTTGGTCTGAAGATTTTTCAAAAAAGTTTCCGTATCGGGATCAGGTTTTTGAAACAATTCTTTGTCAAACCGAATTATACGGATTTCCTGTTGCTCTCCCGTCGTATTGTCAATGAATTCGGATTTATTGTGTTTGTTGCATCCTGAAAACAGAGCAATTATCGAAATTGTTACCGCAATTAGAAATGTTATTTTTGTAATCTTCATATATCATCGTTTATATACACCTGCAAAATTACAAAAAAAATATTTAGCAAGGTACATTTGCATCAAATAATAGAGTAATACAGGACAGACAATATTCTTTTTTGAAGATTTGTTTCGGTAAAAAAATCAATAAAATATTTTCTCGTATTTAGAAAATGTTTTCGTATCTTTGCAACCTAATAAACACGGTTGATAAGTAATAAAAAAAATAAATACAATGGAAGTAATAGGAAGATTAATTCAATTAACGCCCGAACGGAGAGGGGAGTCGGCACGCGGTCCTTGGGTTTCAGGCGGATTTGTAATAGAGACGGAAGAACAGTTTTCGAGAAAAATAGCGTTTGATGTTTGGGGAGAAGACAGATTGGCCGCCATAAAGGCTATTCCTGTCGGTACTCAGATTAAAGTTGTTTTTTCAGTAGAATCCAGAGAGTATAATGAACGTTGGTATACGACCTGTCGTTGCAATAATGTGGAAACGTTTAAATCTGCAATGCCTCAAAGCCCGTATGGTCAGCAACCTCAAGGATATACTCAACCTGTGAATCAGATGCAAATGCCACAACAGCAAACATATCAACAGCCGGTGCAACAATCTTACCAACAACCGGCACAACCTCAAGAAGGAGTACAGGAATCAACACCTCAGTACCAACAGCCTCCTCAAGCACCGCAGAATATGGGTGGCACTATTGAGAATGCTGCTATGCCTCAGGATGAAGATGATTTGCCGTTCTAAGCAAAGTAAATATAATACGAATACACGCAGAGACAGATTGGTGTTTCTGTGTGTATTTTTTGTTATCCTTATTTTACAAAATTTCAAGGTTTATTCCGATAATACGGATACCATTGCAAAGAACGTTGCTCAAAACTCGGAAAAACTTGGAATAACGACAGAATTTTTGGTTTCAAGTCCTTTGTATATCGGAACGGGTCTGTTGGTTGAGAGTTCGATATTTAAAAACAAGGATGTTAATTTCAGGCAAATGCGTCAAGAAACTATCCCTTATTTCAATTATGATTATGATACTTATTTACAATTCGTTCCTTTAGGGATGACTTTCGCATTGAAGTCGTTTAATATTAAATCTCATTCATCTTGGGGACAACTTGTCGCAGGAACCTTACTATCTTATCTTCTGGGTTACGGAACTGCAAAAATATTTAAAGAGAATTATGAAGAACTCAGGCCAGATTGGGGAGGATTGAAATCCTTTCCGTCAGGTCATACTACAATAGCGTTTATCAATGCTTCGATTTTAAGCAAGGAATACAAAAACAGCGATTATCCTTGGCTGAGTATTGTCGGATATACAATGGCAACGGTTACGGGATTATCAAGAGTAGCTAATAATCGTCATTGGATGCACGATGTTTTGGCAGGAGCCGGAATAGGAATGTTGGCAACTGAAATGGCTTACGGTTTAACTGATTGTATTTTTTCTAACGTGCAGGATAGAAAATTTGAAACTTTAACAATTGAAAGACCTGATTTTTTTGATATATATCTTGCATATAATATACCCTTGGGTAAGTATCCCGAAATTACGAACAACAACCTTAAATATACGATACATTCAGGTAGCAGTTTAGGAGTAGAAGGAGCTTATTTTATTCATCCGAATATCGGTATTACGGCAAGAGCAAAAATTGACGATTATCGGCTTAATGATGAGAGCTTTTCATGGCCTGCCGATTCTGTTTTTAATATTTACGGTTGCGATTTGGGAGTAATCTTTTCTTATCCCGTATTCGGAAAAATGTTTTTAGGATTGCGTACCGCATTGGGGCTGTCCCATGTACGAAATCAGGAAATACAATACTTCAACGTTCTGCCTAAACAAATACATTTGCAATACAATTGCGGTATTTCGGCAAGTATTCCTATTGACAGATATACGTTTATCCGTCTTTATGCGGATTCCTTTTTAAGTAAGTTGAAAATTAATAATCATTCTCAACGATTTTCATATCTGTCGTTAGGGGCAACTGTCGGATTGCATTTCTGATATAATCAGATGATTCATTGCCTAAATTAAATAATAAATCAAGGGACGAAAGATTTGTATAGAATCCGTTGTTCGTATCCGTCTTTGAATCTTTTTGCGATGGACTTGTCGGAGAAAAACACTGATAGTAAGGCATCAAGTCCTTACCGTCCTTACATCTGTTTTTCGGCAGAAATATATCGCGATAATTATCCGTCTTGTCGGTTGAATATTGAGAAGTAACTGTCAAACAGCACGTAAGTCGAATGGTTTGTTGTAGAAAATTGAAAATTTCTAAATTTAAATCAATGAGGTATTTATGTTGTTTGAACAGGATTTCTTTTACCTTGTCTGCGTAATAAATAAAAAACGGACTTTTACCATAGCAGGAAAAAATAGTTCTCCATGCTTCCGTATTCCATCTTTGTGAATAAGAAATTTCAATATCACGTGTTATGACTTTTCTATCATTTGTTTTCTTTGTAGGAACAATGATATTCAATAAGCCTTGCGATGACAATACAACGGCACGATTGCGGAA
>JAFUYA010000127.1 GCA_017477025.1 Bacteroidales bacterium
ACCTTTTGCGATTGTTATTTGCCAGAGTGGCGGACGCTTATTCCATAAATACGGGTGAAAAAATGGTTAAGTATTCCGAAACTCAGATTTTAGAGATGATAAATAAAGAATACGACGGACAAACAGTTACGATACTTGCTCCTGTAGTGAAAGGAAGAAAAGGACATTACAGAGAATTGTTTTCTCAAATAGCAAAGAAAGGATTTTCCAAGGTTAGAATTGACGGAAAAATAGAAGAAATAGCATTCGGTATGAAGTTGGACCGTTACAAGATACATGATATAGAAACGGTTATAGATACTATCGCAATAAAAGAAGGAAATAACGGCAGATTAAAACGTTCCGTTACTACGGCTTTTCAACAAGGACAAAACAATATAATGATTGCCGATGAGAACGGTAATATTAAGTATTTCAGTAAAAATTTGATGTGTCCGACAACGGGAATTTCTTATCCTGATCCTGAACCTAATACATTTTCTTTTAATTCTCCTTACGGAGCTTGTCCTAAGTGCAGCGGTTTAGGTCAGATTACCGAAGTGGATATACATAAGTTGATTCCTGATGACGGAAAGAGTCTTGCTCAGGGCGGAATTGTTGCAGTCGGTACAAATAAAAGTTCACATATATACAAACTCGTTGCAGATATTTTAAAAAAATATAAAGTTACTCCTACTACTCCTTTGAAGAATGTTCCCGAAAAATGCCTTAACGAAATACTTTACGGACAATCGGAGGCTGAAGCGGGAGAAGAATCTGAAGGAGAGGGGAATAATGTATTGATGCATGATTTTGAATTGTCGGCTTTCTATTCCGACAGGTTCAGAGGGTTGGTCAATATTATAAACGAACAGATAGGAGAGGATGCTCCTGCAAGTATTCAGAAATGGGCAAACGGGTTTTTCTCACAAAAGGAATGTCCTGATTGCAAAGGAAAAAGACTTAAAAAAGAAAGTCTGTGCTTTAAGATAGACGGTAAGGATATTGCCGAAATATCACGGATGGATATCAGAGATTTAGCCGTTTGGTGCAACAATTTGGATGAAAGGTTAGATACAAGACAGAAAGAAATAGCAAAAGAAATTATAAGAGAACTGAAAACAAAAATATCTTTCCTTTTGGACGTCGGGTTAGGTTATTTGTCATTGCAACAAAGAACGGCTTCTCTTTCGGGAGGAGAGGCACAACGCATACGTTTAGCCACTCAAATCGGTTCTCAGTTGGTAAATGTGTTGTATATTCTTGATGAACCGTCAATAGGATTACATCAGAAAGACAATATCAGACTGATTAATTCTTTGAAAAAGTTAAGAGATAACGGCAACAGTGTAATTGTTGTGGAGCATGATAAAGATATGATGTTGAACAGCGATTATATAGTAGATATCGGACCGGGTGCAGGAATAAACGGCGGAAAGGTTGTAGCACAGGGTAATTATAAAGACTTGATCGGGCAGGATAGTATTACTTGTCAATATCTTAGAGGAGAGAAAAGCATACCTGTACCGAAAAAACGCAGAAAGCCTGACGGAAAATATCTTACTCTTTACGGAGCAAGCGGAAATAATCTGAAAGATGTTGATTTGAAAATACCTATCGGGGTTTTGACTGTTGTAACGGGGGTATCTGGTAGCGGGAAGTCCTCATTAATTAATGATACTTTGCATCCTATTCTGTCAAAGCATTTTTACCGCAGCGAGAAAAATATACTTCCTTACAAGGCCGTTAAGGGAGTGGAAAATATTGATAAGGTTATAGAAATTGATCAGTCGCCTATCGGACGAACTCCGCGTAGTAATCCCGCTACTTATATAGGAGTGTTTGATGAAATCAGAAATCTTTACGCACAATTACCTACTGCCAAAATAAGAGGTTACAAACCGGGGCGATTTTCTTTTAATGTAAAGGGCGGACGTTGCGAAACCTGTTTGGGAGCAGGCGTTCAGACATTGCAAATGAACTTCCTGCCGGACGTATATGTAACGTGTGATGACTGTCACGGCAAAAGATACAACAGAGAAACGTTGGAAGTCCGCTATAAAGGCAAATCGGTTAATGATGTACTGAATATGTCTTTTGCAGATGCGGAAGTATTCTTTGAAAATCAGCCTCGAATTGTACAGAAACTGCATATAGTCAATCAAGTAGGCTTAGGGTATATTACATTAGGGCAGCCTTCTACGACTTTGTCGGGAGGGGAGGCACAGAGAATAAAACTTGCAGCCGAATTGTCAAGGAAAGATACGGGAAAAACGCTTTATATTCTTGACGAGCCGACAACGGGTCTGCATTTTGAAGATATAAGAATATTACTCGGAGTATTACAGCAGTTGGTAGATAAAGGCAATACGATGGTTATAATAGAGCATAATCTGGATGTAATAAAAGTTGCGGATTGGTTGATAGATATGGGTGAAAAATCAGGTAGTGAAGGCGGGAGAATAGCATTTACGGGAACACCTGAGCAAGCCGTGAAAGACAAACATAATTCCATAGGAGAGTTTTTGAAAGACGAGTTGAAAAAATAAGACCGTTTTATTGCAAAGTTTTATTTTGTCGTATCGGGCAGGGTATTTGTTTTATGAAGAAAACAAATATCCTGCATTTCGTTTACAGGCATACACATTAATACATACAACAGGTGTCAGGGTATGATCAAATTGTTTTTATATTAAAAAAAGAGTTTTGAAATCACTATAAGTACATTCGTATTCATTAAGAATATTTCTGAAATTATTAAAAACATTTTTGTCAGGACGGTCCTGAATGAAATTTCAGACCGTCCAAAATATACTTTTGGACGGTTCAAAATAAATTTTGGACGGTCTGAAACAAAAGTTTTTTCACATTTTTCAAAAATTTTGTGTGATATTTCAAAAGTGTTTTCATTGATTACCGTTTTTCTTTTACATATCAGAAGAAAAAAATTACCGTTTTTGTTTTGCATATCAAAAAAAAGTAATAAATTTGCATGTCGTATGTAAAGGGGATAGCAATATTGTCTTACTTACATCTGAAATTAGTAAAATAACATTTAAAATTAAAAACAAAATGGCAAAAGTACATATCTTTAACGCAGGTCCTTGCGTTTTACCGAAACAAGCCACTGAGGCAACAAGAAAAGCGATTGAGAATTTTGATAATACAGGCGTTGGCGTATTGGAGATTTCTCACCGTACTCCTGGTTGGGAGAGAATAATGAGCGAAACTGTTCAATTGTGGAGAGACCTTCTTCATATTCCTGAGAACTACAAAATATTGTTCTTGGGTGGTGGTGCTTCAACTCAGTTCTTTACAGTTCCTGCAAACCTATTGAACAAAAAAGCTGCTTATTTGCAGACAGGTGTTTGGGCAAAGAAAGCCGCTAAAGAGGCAAAAATATTCGGTGAAACAGAAATAGTTGCATCTTCTGAAGATAAGAACTATTCTTATATTCCAAAGGGATACACAATTCCTACAGATGCTGATTATTTCCACATCACTACCAACAATACTATTTACGGTACAGAAATCAAATATGATATGGATTGCCCTATCAACTTGGTTGCTGATATGTCTTCTGACATTATGTCCCGTCCTGTAGATGTTAGCAAATATGCTTTAATCTATGGTGGAGCACAGAAGAACGTTGGTCCTGCAGGTGTTACTTTCGTTATCGTAAGAGAAGACGTTTTAGGTAAGATTACTGACAGAAAGAACCTTCCTGTATTACCTACAATGGTAGATTACAGAACTCATATTGAGAAAGAGTCAATGTTTAACACTCCTCCGGTAATTTCTATTTTCGTTATGCACGAAACATTGAAATGGTTGAAAGAAAACGGTGGTGTTGAGTGGATCCAGAAACGTAATCAAGAAAAAGCAGACCTTCTTTACAATGAAATTGACCGCAACAAGATGTTCGTAGGTACTGTTGCTAAGGAAGACCGTTCTTTGATGAATGTTTGCTTCGTTATGGCTAAGGGTTACGAAGATAAAGAAAAAGAATTCATGGAATTTGCAAAGGCTAATGGTATGATTGGTATTAAAGGACATCGTTCTGTTGGTGGATTCCGTGCTTCTTTGTACAATGCATGCGAACTTGAGGACGTTCAGGCTCTTGTTGATTGCATGAAAGAATTTGAGGCTAAAAATGCTTAATCATATTTAGCATGTGGAATGTAGTATGTGGTATATGCAAACGTTAGGTATCTGATTTGTGTATGTGGCATACTACTTTCTTTTTGTTATATTAATATAAAAAAGGACAAATAAAGACATGACAAAAGTTTTGGTAGCAACGGAAAAACCTTTTGCAAAGGCTGCCGTTGACGGAATTAGAGAGATAGTAGAAAAAGCAGGTTTTGAACTTGCTCTATTAGAAAAATATACAGACGTTAATGACTTCTACAAAGCAGTTGAAGACGTTGATGCTTTGATTGTACGTTCAGACAAAGTAACTAAAGAAGTTATTGACCATGCAAAGAACTTGAAAATAGTAGTTCGTGCAGGTGCTGGATTTGACAATCTTGATTTGGAAGCATGTACTGCAAGAAATATCGTGGCAATGAACACTCCGGGACAGAATTCAAATGCTGTTGCAGAGTTGGCTTTGGGTCTTATGATATATATGGCACGTACCAACTTCACTCCTGTAGCAGGAACGGAATTGCAAGGAAAGAGAATAT
>JAFUYA010000128.1 GCA_017477025.1 Bacteroidales bacterium
ATAAATAATTTTCGCTGAATCAGCAGAGATTAATTTTTCGGATTTATAAAACACAAGTTTATCTTCAGCAATTTTGAAAATATAACCGTATTGTTCGGATAACCTTTTTAAGAACGACAAATCCCTCTCTTGATTTTGAGTTATTCTCTCAACTTTTATGTCCTCAATATCCCCGACAAGAGTCAATTCGTGTTTTCTTGCGATTTCATTTGCGATTTGTTTCAGAGTTTTATTTTCATATCCGACAGAGTTTGGCTGACGGAATGCTTTTTTAATTCCTGTCGCAAGTGCCTTTACAATTAAAGTGTCAGGTGGGGAATTATATTCAATCTCATCAATTTCAAATATTCCACAATTTAAAAGTTTTGATCCGACATAACCGATATACAAACGCAAAGCATCACCTTTAGATGGAATCCAAGCACCATTCCAAAGACCTTCTGCATCTTCAAAGGTAATTGTAATTTCATCACTTTGTCCCTGTTCGTAGTCGGAATATTCAATAGTTACAACATAATCCGACACGTCTTCGGTGATGTTTTTATGGTTATATTCTAATTTAAATATCGGTGTAAGCATTTATTCTTTCCATGGGGGTAATGTAAACTTGATGGTTTCTGAATCTTCCAAGACAGGAATTCTTAAATGTATTCCTGAATCTAAAATT
Source organism: Bacteroidales bacterium (assembly GCA_017477025.1). Lineage (GTDB taxonomy): Bacteria > Bacteroidota > Bacteroidia > Bacteroidales > P3 > Scybalousia_A. The sequence continues at coordinate 668 of JAFUYA010000128.1, forward strand.
GGAGTAATAGGCACATCGGGATTAGCTTTTATAATTGGCTCATATTTTGAGGGATTTTTATAAAACTTATTAGCGATTAAATCCCACCTGTCTCCGTCTTTTGTAATGTATGAGTAATATTCCGTCATTCTTTTTTCTTTAATCCCTGTTGTTCTTCTTCGTCTTCAGGTATTTTCCCTGCGTATTCTTTGAGTTGAAGTTCAACCTGAATGGCAATTAAATCACCTTCAGGACTTGTTTGTTCAGTTGTTTTTTGAATTTGAGAAATGACAAACGCTCCGACATATTCACCATTCCCTTTTATGAATTTGAGCGGTTTTCCAAGTTTGGCTTCCGTTCTGATTTTTAGAGTTTCCTCTTCAGGAGTACAGAATGTTGAGTGTAAATTGAGTTTAATTGTGAATTCCTGCAAATTTTCACCCAAGAACTGTAAGAGAGTTTTGTTGTTTATTCGCTCGTGTTCAGCATAATTATAGGTGACGGTGTCGGATATCCCGTCAAAGTAAGTTATTAAATCGAATTGAATGTCACCAAGTTGTGCAAACATCAGTATGCCAACCTCTCTTTCCGTTCAAATTCTCTTTTTAGAATTGCCACAACCTCGTCTTTGTGTTTTTTCAAAAGTTGTGAGAACTCATCTTTTGATGCACCGTTTGGCATTGATATTGTTGGGGAATAATTAACAACAAAGGATGCACCGCCTCCGATTCCGACTCTTCCAATGTTCCCTCTGATTCCGCCGATCATAAGTCCTAAATTTTTATTCATAGCATTTACAAGCGGTTGAGGTTTCATAGTTGAAACAATAGTTTCAATGATTTTTACTTTATTTAAATCTTTCAATGCACCAGTCTTTGCCGGAGAATGAGGGAGGTGATCACGAATAATTTGTGCGTGTTTTCCTATTGCCTCTTTTGTTTTTCCGAGTTTTGAAAGGATTCCGTTTGCAAGCATATCGCCAATTTTTTTACCAAACTCAAACACTTTTGTTATGAGTTCGACAATTTTCACGATAATATTTGCAATGGCTTTTCCGACTTTTACACCCATTGCTTCAGCTTTTCCTCCTGTGTCCTCGACTGGTTTTATAAGTTTCTTAAACCAATCAATAAGTGCTTTTACAGGTTTTAATAAAGGACTTATAGCTTCGCCAATTCTCTTAAACAAAGGCATTAAAGGTTGCATACCTTCTTTTAATCCCTGCCATACACCTTTGAAAAATGCAGTAATAGGTTTCCAATACTTGTAAATTACAAACACCACCGCACCAATAGCAAGAGCAATCCACCCGATCGGCGAGGTGAGAAGTGTAACCGAAAATGCTCTAAATGCCATAATTGCTTTTCCGATCATAGACGGAATTCCTAAAAATCCGTTTTTGAGTGCAATTAAACCTTTTGTAAAATTAGCAGGAATTGCCCTAATTGAAGTTACAGTCCAATCTTTAAGAGCCACACCTGATTTTGATATATTTGCAGGAAGTTCTTTGAAGCTTCTTACTATTCCCTCTTTTAAATTTTTATCAATTCTGTGTATATCAGCCATCAAACCGCTTTTAAGAGAGAATGTACTCAAATCAAAACCAAGCGGATTGCCTGATGCTTTTATTCTTGATCCGAATGTAAGATTATGTGCAGAGGTGTTTAATCCTAAAAATTCAAGTAATTTAATTGAGTTCTTCATTAAGACAGGAGTTAAATCTCTTGCATAACCTAAAAATTCACCATAACCTTTGACGAGTTTTCCGACAAGCATTGTGGCAGTTCCAAGAGTTGTAAGAACTAATCCGACACCAATTGTTCCGATAATGGCAGAAAATATTCCCTTTTGTAAAACAGGATGCTGATTTATCTTTGTCAATAATTCGTTTATTTTTTCAATCGGTTTATGTAAATGAGGGAACACTAACTCTTTCATATTAATTTTTAAGAGTTTGAATTGCTCTGATGTGGTTTCCATCATGTGGTTAAAGTCCTCATCCATAATGCCATCTGCACCAAGAGCAGATGCTTTAATCCTTCGATATTCATCGAGGTTTTGCATCATAGGTTTTAAGAAATTTAAGTCCGTTTTATTCCTGAAAATTTCTGAAACGGCGAACACATCACCGTCAGTCAGTTTATTGATTAAAACGACCATTTCTTCAATTGGATCTTTGTTTTCTGCAATTACACGATTTAAGAATTTTGGAAGATTAACATTGTATAATTCTTCAAATCTTCTAACTGCCATTGGTGAAGTTATACTTTGCAAGAAACTTTCAAAATTTGTAGCCGCTTCGGGAGCTGATCCTGCACCTTTCATTGCGACTTGAAGTGCCGCACCTAATTGAGCAACCGCCGGCACACCTTTCATACCGAGCATACTTGCACCTGCGGTCAATGATGGGAATGCGGCAGACATATCCTTCAATTCAAATCTGCCCTCCTTACCTGCTTGAGCGAGCATATCCATTGTTTTACCCAAGTCATTTACATTAACCTTTAGGTTATCTGTAACAGAGAACGCAGTTTTTGAAATATCAACTATTTCAGCTTGTGCCGCAGTTGCCGTTCGACCGATTACATTCATATAATCAAGTGCCGCAGTCGGATCAATACCTGATGCAACAAGAACATTCAAACCCTCTGCAATTTCACCACGACTTTGGTTTGTATATCTTGAAATTGAGCCGAGCCTTTCATCCATCTCTTTTAATTGCTCACCTGACAATTGCCCAACGTTTCCCAATTCTCTTAATTGATGTTCTAACGCAATGGCTTCCGGGATGGCTTCCGTTATTCCAAGTTTATATGCAAGTCCTGTGCCGACCGCAGTAAATCCTGCACCAACTTTAGCCATATTCTGACCGAGCTTATCTAATCTTTCAGAGGTTTGATTTATTTTTCGTTGGAGTTTATCGAACTCTGTTTCAGATTTAGAAACCGCATCACGAATAACCCTCGACATTTTGTCGATGGCAACTAAAGTTAATGAGACTTTCATCATAGTGTCGAGCATTGTTCCTCAATTTCCGTATTTTGATTATTCGTGTACTTAATAGCCTCTTTGCACCAATATGAGATTTGAGGAATGGACATTTTTCCGATCTCGGAATACTGCCACCCTGTGATTTTGCATAAATGAATTATTGATTGAGAATCAGGCAAAACATCTATGCAATTATTTGTTCGAGAGGTTTTTGAGTTGCTTCCTTTATCTCTGTGGCTTTCGCCTCCGTAAACTTTCCCGATATTTCCGCCTGAAGAGCGATTACATCTTCCAAGTCGAGTTCTAATATATCTTCATAAACTAATTTTTGACCATCAATTTCGGCAAGTTCCGCAATTAAAGCATAAGGGATTTCTTCCGAAGTTTTTGCTTTTTGTTGTGCTTGCAGGAGGTCAAATCCTCTGCCTTTTTTCAATGTTGCAATTTTTCCTGACGGTAATGTAATTTTTTTTGTCATATTTTTGTCTCCTCTTAAATTTATGTATTCAACTTGTGTTTTTATGTTGTTCAAAAAGTGTTCAACAGGCTCGTAATTAAATTTTTATGGTCGGGGGAATATAAAGTTACCATGTGAGTAATTTTGATAGCCTTAAAATGCTTCTGTGAGCTTTAGAGTTTCATATCTTTTTCGAGTTGTTATATCAATAGGAGTGTAAGGTGTGCCACAGGCAATTAAAGCCAATGCTAATGCCCAAAATCTGTCAGCGTGTCCGTTTACTTCGGATGTCTCGGCATCAAACCTTATATTTCCTGCTTTAGTAGTAATTTTTTGAATTGAGTGCAGATCTTCTCGGATATCGTGTTCCGATGGAATAACCACTTGTTTATCTTCAAAATTGGTGCGGAGGTTATAAGCCATTTCCTCTTTTGATTTATTTGTGAACATAACCGCTTCCACACGATATTGCCCAAAATCTCTGACGGCTTGTTCTGCTAATTGCATACCTATTCCCGTACTATCAATACAACACCTTCTTAATTTCGGATGTTTCAGAATTTCTGAAATAATCTCGTATTGGATGTGGAATGGAGTCTTTTCAAGAACTTTAACTTTTCTTGTGTATTTATTGTTTTCAAACCTTTCAATACACCATATAACCGTTAAGTCTTTTCTTCTTCCGATGTCTATTCCAACATATAAATCGCCTTTGATTTCATCAAGCGATTTTAAGACATCGGTTGATTCACAAGTTGAAATCAAATCATAAGGTAAGAATGCACAAGCCTCATCAATTGCAATACAACAATATTCTTGAAACCAAGTGTAATCATCAAAACAATCTCTGCATTGTTCATCTAACCAGTCTTGTCTTTCCTCTTGAGTCGTTGCTCTTCCATAGATTTTATCAACTAATCCTTCATCAACTGCAAGTTGGATCGGGACTTTGTGATGACTCCAATTTAATTTCCCTTTTAGGACTTGATCGATGAATTTATAATATAAGCAATTCTGTCCGTTGTGTGTTGAGAGTATGCGGAGCGGATATCCCCAAGTAATACATGGTCGTGCCGCTTTCCATAACTCCATGGGTGATTTGTGAAAGGCGAATTCATCAAGTACGACTTTTCCACCCTTTGAACGGAATCCTTTAGGGTTTGAAGAAAGTGCGTGAATTTTTGTACCGTTGTTAAATTCAATTACAAATGCCTTTATATCTTTATCGTTGTCGATAATTACTTCACCCAATGATTTTGCCGCTACATTGAAGAGTTTTGTCCATTGTTCGCAATAATCAATGTATTCTCGTGCGGCAGATTCATCCGCTGATGAAAACCAAACGGCAGGTACTCGCTTATAAACACAGTCCCTTACGTCTTCATAACTTTGTACATACGTCGCTCCTATTCTTCGGGATTTTTCCCATATCTTTACTTTTGATTTATCGTTCAGCCATCTTAATTGGTATGGCAGAAAAAATGATTTATTGTTCGTTTTCGTCATTTTATGATTCTGTTTGTTGAGGTATTCCTAAAATATCCTGCTCAATTTGTGCAATAATATCGGGAGTCAGACCTTTAGGTTGTTCCTTTGCAGGCTTGGCAACCACATCTTCATATCCTTTTACTTTTGTGAACATTGGAATTAATTTAGTGAATGTGTACATTTTGCTTGCATCTACTTTGTTGCCCTCATCCATATCGGCAACAATTTCCTTCATAAGTTTTCGTGCAAACTCGTACATTTCCTCATGGAAAGTAATTTTGGATTTATAGTACAACTGTCTTTTGTAATCCCAATCGCCTTTCTCTTTCCAATTCATAACGGTTTTTCTGCACAAATTAAGTTCTTGTGCAATTGTTTCAACTGTTTTTAATTTATTCACAAAGAGGTTTTCAGCCTCATTCATAAGGTATTTTTTATTAGTCAAGCTCGGACTCCAAATTCTTTATTTTTTGTGCCACTTCTTTTAGTTCGGTTTGAACTTCGTGCAATAACTTCATTGAAGATAATGCTTTCTCTGTGTCGAGTTTGGATATATCTTCATAAGGGTTTAATAATGATCGGATAATTAAAACGTAGCCGGAGGCTTGTGTGTCCAATTCATGAAGTCTTTTTTTTGATTCTGCGAGCATTCCTTTTAGTTGTAATCTTTCAGGATTCATCTATTGCACCTCCCTTTTAAGAAGAGGACACCATAAATTGTTGTCGATCTTGCTTTCAATACGAGAAAGCAATGCCGCATGGTATTGGTTTGTTTCAAGTAAATCTTTTAAGATTTCAAAATTATTCTGAATAATCTTTTCAAAAGCCTTTACTTGTGCCTGATGATAGATGTACCAAATAGCAAATATTAACGCAGGGAATCCTACATTTTCGATAAATGGTGATAAACTTTCAAAAATTTCCATAATACTCCTTTGCTGTTGTAGAAAGAAAAGGGGTTGAAAGCCTTTCGGCAAATCAACCTAAACAAATTAATTAAGGGGGTTATGCTCACAGTTTAACTTTATGCAGAGAGCATTTTCAAATGACAATGTCATAAAAAAAATTATGTAATTGTCATTTGAAAACCGCCTGAAACACCGTTTATAGTGTGGTTATAGATAAGTTTTGTATTACTAAAAATTAAAGAAGGTTTATGAATGAAGTATTTTGAAGTTTTCAAAGCCGGCGTTTATCCGCAGGGCAAATTTACAAAAAAGCAAATTGCAGAAATTGCATCTAACTATGATCCAAAATTCTGCGAAGCTCCTATCACGATCGACCATCAACAGTCGGGGCCGGCATACGGTTGGGTACAAGATGTAAAAGCAGAAAATGACAAGCTAAAGGTATGTTTCAAAGATGTGCCGGAGGAATTTGAACAAGAAGTTAACGCAGGGAAATACAAAAAAGTTTCCGTTGAGTTATACAGAAATCTTGAAGGCAAAGGTGCATATTTAAAAGCAGTTTCATTCTTGGGTGCGGCAATTCCTCAAGTTAAAGGTTTGGAAGCTATTAAATTTATGGAAGCTGAATCAGACACCTACGAATTTGAATCAGATGAAAATGAAGATGATGCTGATAAATTCTCACAAGAAGATATCGATGCATTGAAAAAACAAATTGATGATTTGGAAGAACAAGTGGCTAAATTTAAACAAAAAGACGAAACTCGTCAGCAGAAACTTGAAACAATCAAATCATTAAAAGATAAAATCAATGCTTTAACTTCTGAAGTTGCATCATTTAAAGAAAAAGCAGAGGGTAAAGATAAAATTGAACAAGAGTTGAACGAGATTAAAACATCTCTAAAAAATAAAGAGTTCAACGAATTTATTGATGCTCAAATAACAAAAGGTATTCTTGTTCCTGCAAACAAAGACATTGTCCTTTCAGTATTACAGGAATTAGATAATGTGAAAAAGTTTGGCGAAGATTCACCAGTCATTGATGGCTTTAAATCTTTTATTGAATCTCTGCCAAACCAAATCACATACCAAGAACTTGCTACAAAAGAAAAGCAAGCAGACACCGAAAAAGAAATTGAAAAATTTGCCAACGCCGATGAGGATAGTTTGGAAATTTTCAAAGAGGCAAAAGCACTTGCCGCTAAAGAACAGATCTCATTCAGAGATGCATTACTAAAATTAAATATTTAAGGAGATCAAATGGGAAGACTTGAAGATTTACGCATAAATGCGTACCTATCAGAAGTTGCTCGTGGTTACAGAAACAATGCTTTTGTCGCAGATGTCTTATTCACGACCATATATTCTGAAAAAGAAAAAATTGATATTTTTCAATTTAACAAAGAAGCGTTCAATATCTACGATACTGAAAGAGCTATTCGTGCAAATTCAAATGTTATTGCACCACAGGGTTTCTCAAAACATACTGCAACTTTAACAGAACACGATCTTTCGTATCCTATCGATTATCGTGAAGAACAGGAAGCAGAAAAAGTAAAATTGCAACTACACGCAACAAATGTTGTAACTAACGGATTGCAATTAAAACATGAGAAAGAATGTGCAGATTTGGCACAAGACCTTTCAAAATATGATACTGATAATAAGAAAATTTTGTCAGGTAAATCCTGTTTCAATTGGAAAGTGTCTGATCCGCAGGGTGTAATTGATGATGCTAAAAATGCGGTTTCATCTAAAATTGCACAAGACCCAAATACAATGGTTATCGGTGAAGATGCTTGGCGTGTTCTAAAAAGAAACCACCAATTAAAAGGTTTGATTTCAAATAATCAAAATAAACTGATTACTCTTGAACTGTTAAAACAGTTCTTTGAAATCGAAAACATTGTTATCGGTAAATCTATATTCGCTGATGCAAACGGCAATTTCACTCGTATTTGGAAAGATAACATTGTCTTGGCTTATGTTCCAAAATTAGGTGCATCAAGAACTGAGTACGATCCGTCTTATGGATATACAGTTCGCAAAAAAGATGCTCTTAATGTTGATGAATACAACAAAGAAGGCAACAAAGTTAAATATATCAGAGCTACTGATATTTATACACCATTCTTGGTTGGTGCAGAAGCCGGCTATTTGATTTCAGGTGTAAACGATCCAAGTTACGATTCAAAACAAGATACTTTACCAAAGGAAGATGAGGGAACTAATGGCTAAATACAAAGTTAAAAACACTACCATCTTGCACGATGGAGTATCAAGAGGTAAAGGCTCAATTATTGAGTTAACAGATTTACAAGCGAAAAAACTTGAAGGATTTGTTGAACTCGTAAAAGAAAAGGCACCTGCAAAACAAACAACAGAAAAAACAACAAAAACAAAAACCGAAACCAAAAAGCCTGAAGTAAAAACCGATGGCGATGGTAACGGCAAAAATAAAAACGGAGGTGAAGGCGATGGCAAATAAATTATACCAACCTTTATTGATTGAATCCGTAAAAGCGACTGCTGATATAGAACAACACAGATTTATCGGTTTTGATGGTGCTTATTGCACCGCAGGAGCAAAGGCTCTCGGTGTTTCTGATGTTTCTATTGAGAATGGTCAATATGCACCAATTGCGGTTTTAGGTACTTTGCTTGTTGAATCAGCCGGCACAATAAATGTCGGTGATCCTGTTGCATCAGATGTAAACGGCAAAGCAGTAAAAGCCACAGGCGATGCATTGGTAAACGGATATGCACAAGAAGCAGTAACAGAAGGTCAAGAAGTAAGAATTTTAAGAGGAATCTAATGGATTATTGCACGATCGAGGACATTGACACACACATCTCTACCCCTACCTTAATTCAGCTGACAAATGATGATGGAGAGGATACAGTCGATCGTGATGTGGCAACAGAAGCCATTGTTTATTCTTCTGCTATCATCGATGGGTATCTGCGTGGCAGATATACTCTGCCGTTGGATACCCATTTTCCTTTACTTCGTATTTTGGCTATTGATTTAAGCGTTTATCGTCTGTATGCAAGACGAATGGCTGACGATATGCCTGAAGTTATAGAAAACGCATACAAAAATGCAATCGCCACCTTAAGAGATATTCAAAAAGGAATTATATCCCTGCAAGCAGAGAACGATTTACTTGAATCGTCAAATTTCAATCCTGACGAGTACAGAACTAATAAAAATATTCTTGATAAATTATTCGGAAAGCAGAGATTAAGTGAATATTAGAACTGTTGAAAATGCCATTATCGAACAATTAAAACTCTCATTCCCCGAAGTCTTGGTTGATGGTTTCCCTGATAAACCGAGTGAATTTATTTTATTACATCCGTTAGGTGCGTTGCTCGTTCATTATCAGGGAAGTAATTACACCTCAACACAGGCTCTTGGTTTTGTAACTCAAGTAAATCAAAAAGAATTTTCAATAACTATCGTCACAAGAAACCTCCGAAGCAATAACGGAGCTTATGAATACCTCGACAAAGTAAAAGCCGTATTAAGCGGATTCAAAATAGATGAATGTACATCTCTAATCCCCACAAAAGATTTTTTTATTTCGGAAAACAAAGGAATTTGGCAGTACGGAATTAATTTCACACTCAAGACTCAAAATATACAAGAAATATAAACCCTATAAGGAGGATAAAATATGCCTGCAAGTTTTCTGCATGGTGTTGAAACCATAGAAATTACAAAAGGTGCAAGAACTATTCAAACCGTAAAAACTGCGGTCATTGGTATTATAGGGACTGCTCCGATTGATGAAGTTGAAGAACAGTATAGAACAATAAACGAGCCGACTTTAATTCTTAATGAAACAGAAGCGTTGAGATATTTTGGCAAATCAAAATCAGGTTTCACAATACCCGATGCACTTGATGCAATGTTTGATCAGGGAGCCGGAATTGCGATTGTAATAAATGTGTTTAACCCTGCAAAACACGAGACTGTTGCTGATGTAAAAATGTCAGACATCATTGGCGGAGTTGATGCCGTAACTGGTAAAAGAACAGGATTAAAATCATTTGAAGATTGTTATTCTCTGTTCGGATATTATCCTAAAACTTTAATTGCTCCTGTTTATTGTGAAAACACCGCAATTGTTTCTGAAATGAATGTAATTTGTAATAAAATCAGAGCAATCGGAATTGTTGATGCTCCAGTCGGAACAACAGTTCAAGAGGCAATAACAGGTCGTGGATCACAGGGAACGATAAACTTTAATACCTCTTCAGAGCGTATAATTCTTTGTTATCCGCATTTAAAAGTTTATGATACTGAAACGGATACAATAAAATTACAGCCTTATTCTCAACGACTCGCAGGAGTTATTGCCGCTAAAGATATCGAAAAAGGCTACCATTGGTCACCATCTAACACAGAAATTCAGGGAATTGTCGGTGTTGAAAAACAATTAACATCAATGATTAACGATCCGACTTCAGAAGTTAATACCCTGAACGAAGCCGGAATTGTAACTGTGTTTAATTCTTTTGGTACGGGATTCAGAACTTGGGGAAACAGATCGGCGGCATTCCCATCTTCAACTCTTCCGACTAATTTTATAAATGTCAGAAGAACAGCTGACATCCTGCACGAATCTGTTGAATACTCAATGTTGCAATTTATTGATTATCCGATAGATAACGGTCTTATTGATTCTATCTGCGAAACTGTAAATCAGTTTATAAGGACTTTAATTGGCAGAGGTGCATTGATTGATGGCAAATGTACCTTTAACCAAGATAAAAATCCGACAACAGAGCTTGCAAACGGACATCTGCTCTTCGATATAGAGTTTATGCCACCGACACCTGCGGAACGCATAACTTTTGAATCGTTTATAGATATCGAATTGTTGAAATCGTTAGGAGCTTCTTAATGTATGCAATTGTTAATGACGAGGACAATTTAGAAGTTCACACAGACGAAAACGACAGTTGTTTTTTATGCAAAAACCTATATAAATGTCCTCTAATCCAAGCCATCAGTAAGGAATATGTTATTTTGCATTATTCCGAAATAGAAATCACGAAATGTGGTTTATTCAAACGCTAATTACTTAACCCCAAAGGATATATTATGTCGAAGATTGAGATTAACAAATTAACTAATGCCAATGTTTATTTAGATGGTGTAAATCTGCTCGGTCGTGCAGAAGAAGTTCAGCTACCGCAAATTAAACACAAAATGGCAGAACACAAAGCTCTTGGTATGGTTGGCTCGGCAGAATTTTTTGCCGGTATAGATAAAATGGAATGCAAAATTAAATGGAATGCTCTATATCCTAATGTTTTAAGGACTTGTTCAAATCCGTTTACTGCCGCAATGATTCAGGTAAGAGCATCATTGGAAACATACAACGGAACAGGAAGAGTATCCGAAGTACCTGCAACGGCATTTATTATCGGAACATTTAAAGAATTTCCGCTCGGTAATATTAAACCTCAAGAGAATGCCGAATATGAAACCACTATGGCGGTTACTTATGCAAAATTAATCGTTGATAAACAGGAGGTCTTTGAAATTGATGTCCTGCAAAACATCTACAAAGTTGGAATGATTGATGTATTGAGCAAGTTTAAGAAGAATATAGGTGCGTAAGTTGGAAGATTCCGTTCTAAAACAAAAAGGTGTTAAAAAAGGGATTACGGAGGAAATTGCCACTCGCAAACGTGCGTTGAATTTTTATTCTTTGGCAAATATCCTCCCCGATCCTGATATTGTCTTAAAAAAACAGGGTAAAGATATCCGAATTTATAAGGAATTACTCTGCGATCCGCACGTCTTTGCTTGCACTCAATCACGCAAAGCCGGTGTTTTATCTCTTGATTGGGAAATAAACAGAGGTCTTGATAAAGACCAAAATGCAGAAGATGTGGAAAATTTACTTAAAAAATTAGATATTCAAAAAATAATATCAGATATTTTAGATGCCACACAGTTTGGTTTTCAGCCTCTTGAAATTATGTGGAAGAAAGATAAATCAGGTCATATTATGCCTGAAAGAGTAACTGCAAAGCCACCAGAGTGGTTCTGTTTTGATGATGATAATAATCTAAAATTCAGAACTAAAGAGAATTATTACGGTGAAATTGTTCCTGATAAAAAGTTCTTGCTTGCACAGAATAATCCGTCATATAACAATCCGTACGGCGAACGCACACTCTCTCGTGTTTTTTGGAATGTAACCTTTACAAAAGGTGGATTAAAATTTTGGGTAGTATTCACAGAAAAATACGGAATGCCTCACTTAATAGGAAAACACCCAAGAGGATCAACAAAAGAAGAAACAAACTCTCTTGCTGATATGCTTGAAGATATGGTGCAAGATGCGATTGCGGTTATTCCTGACGATTCATCTATTGAAATTCAGGAAGCAAGCAAATCATCATCAGCTGAGATTTATGAAAAACTAATCGATAAAATGAACACCGAGATATCTAAAGCAATTCTCGGTCAAACTTTAACAACTGAAATCGGATCAACAGGAAGCTATGCCGCATCAAATACTCACATGCAAGTTCGTCAGGACATTATTGATTCCGATAAAAAACTCGTTGAAG
>JAFUYA010000129.1 GCA_017477025.1 Bacteroidales bacterium
AAAAATCCTGTTTTATTCGGAGTAGGTCTATCAAAAAGAGTACCTGAAAGGGTAAAGACTGTAAGTTTTGAAACACTCTATACTATCAGAAAAGCAATCGATAAAGATTTAAAAATAGATAATGTACTTGATAGTGGTATAAGGGAGATATTGAAAAAACGTTTGACAGAATACAATTCAGATACAACAAAAGCATTCTCCAATTTGGACGAAAATCCTATTTGGTTGAATAAAGAAAAAGGTATTTCTATTAAACGAGTTACAATAGAAGGAGTTAGCAATGCTATACCATTGCATAGTAAAAAGGATAACATAGGAAATTTAATTATGGACAGCAATGGCGATTCACAACCTACTGATTTTGTAAGTACGGGCAATAATCACCATGTCGCAATATACAAAGATGATAAAGGAGAGTTACAAGAAAACATTGTTTCTTTCTATGAAGCAACAGCAAGGGCAATCAATGGTATTCCTATCATAGATAAAGAATACAATGCCGATAAAGGCTGGAAGTTTCTTTTTACAATGAAACAAAATGAGTATTTCCTTTTCCCTGATGATAAAGGGTTTAATCCTAAAGAATTGAGTGAAGAGTTTATAATGGACGAAAAGAATTACTCAGTTTTATCTCCTCACTTATTTAGAGTGCAAAAACTTGCAAGTAAAGATTATTTCTTCCGCCATCATTTAGAAACAACGGTAGAAGATATTAAACAGTTAAAAGAGATTACTTGGATAAGGACGGGACTTAACAAAATAAATGATATTGTTAAGGTCAGAATCAATCATATCGGCAAAATAGTTTCGGTAGGAGAGTATTAAAACTGTAACATTATTTATTTAATCATCGTATAATAAGATATAAACAACCTTTAAAACCTTATTATGCGATGATTAAACGTACTCTGTGTTTTAATAATCCTGCGTATTTAAGCGTTAAATTAAAACAACTGATTATCTCTCTGCCAGACAGCAACGAAAAACGAACTATTCCAATAGAAGATATAGGAGTTGTCATTTTAGATAATCCGCAAATAACTCTTACACAATCGGTAATGGTGCAATTGTTAGAAAACAATGCCGCCGTAATCACCTGCGATACAAGGCATCACCCTATAGGGTTGCATCTTTGTTTGGAAAGCAATACCCTACAACAAGAACGTTTTGATTATCAAATCAATTCATCAGAGGCGTTGAAGAAAAATCTTTGGCAACAAACCATTCAAGCCAAAATATATAATCAAGCGATGTTGTTGCAAGAACTGACAGACACGCCTATAAATAATATGCTTTATTGGTCAAAAAGCGTTTTATCTGGTGATAGCACCAATTACGAAGCACGTGCGGCATCTTACTATTGGCAAAACCTTTTAGAATCACACAACAATTTTAAGCGGGAACGTTTTGGAGAGTATCCAAATAACTTTTTCAATTACGCTTATGCAATTCTCAGAGCCATAGTGGCAAGAAGTCTGGTTGCAAGCGGGCTATTGCCTACATTGGGAATACATCATGCAAACCGCTACAATGCTTATTGTTTAGCCGATGATGTAATGGAGCCGTACCGTCCTTATGCAGATAAATTAGTTATTGATACCATAAAGAAATATCCCGAAGAGGAAGAAATAACAAAAGAAATAAAAACTTCGCTTTTGTCATTACCGGTTACTGATGTTAAGATAAATAAACAGATACGACCATTGCAGTTAGCCGTTTTAGAAACAGCACAATCTTTGGAGGATTGTTTTGCGGGCGAAAGAAGAAAAATTAAATATCCTGTCTATGCGGCAAATGTTTCCGCTTAGATTGGATAATATTATTACATAATGGCAGAACGTATTAATTCATATCGTGTTATGTGGGTGATGATTCTTTTTGATTTGCCTACCGAAACAAAAAAGGACAGGAAAATTTATGCCGATTTTCGCAAAAGACTTTTGGCAGACGGCTTTAATATGTTTCAGTTTTCCATATACTTTCGTCATTGTCCGAGCAAAGAAAATGCACAAGTGCATATCAACCGAGTCAAAAGTATTCTTCCGTCAAACGGGCATATAGGAATTTTATCTATTACCGATAAACAATTCGGTTCTATGGAATTATTTTTCGGTAAAAAGGAAGAACCGTTGCCGGAAATGTCAGGACAGTTGGAGTTGTTTTAATGAAAGGTTATCTATTCTGCTCTTTTTTACTTAACAAAGATAAGTATTATCTGCGAAGTTTTTCTTTCAGATTGTCTGTAAAACCATCGTCAATACGGTTTTCAATACAAAGAACATCGAAGTTTATATCAAATGATTTTAACCTTACGGCATCTTTTTCCGTTGTGATGATTCTATATCCTTTTTTTGCAATATTTTTTATTTCAATAATTTCTTTTTGGGTAAAAGTGTGGTGATCTGCAAATTTTCGCAGTGTAACTTCATAACCTTTTCCTTTCAGAAATTCTACAGCAGGGGCAGGATTGTCAATACCAGCCACGAATAATAGTTTTGTATTTTTCGGATGCTGTTCCGTTAAGTTTTCTTCACTTTGCATTGTCTTGATAGTATAATGAATCTTAGAGAAGAATACTTGTTGGTGTTCCAAAGGATTAAGTTTTTTGATAAAATCTTTCTTATTATCGTCTGAAATGTCGGCAGGACATTTTGTAACTATGATATAGTCGGCACGTTTGCTTTCTTTTCTTCTTTCTCTCAATCGTCCGTACGGCATTATGCAGTCATTAAAATACGGGCGATTGTATTCTGTCAACAGAACGGATATATCAGGTTGTGTTTTGCGAAATTGAAAAGCATCATCAAGTAATATAACCTGTGTTGTCGGGATATTTTTTCTTATAAAGTCAATAGCAACGTTTCTGTCTTTATTAACAAAGAAAGGAATATTCGGAAATTTGTCTTTCATTTGTTTGGGTTCATCTCCGACCTCTGTTGCACTATCTGTTGATAACACTTCTTTCAATCCTTTGGATTTTCTTTTGTAGCCTAAAGACACTACTGACAGTGTAAATTCATCATTCAATTTGCGTATCAGATATTCAATCATCGGAGTTTTCCCTGTACCTCCGACTCTTATGTTGCCGATACACAAAACTTTTACGTCCTTATATCGTTTTGCTTTGATAATTCCGCAGTCGAATAAAAAATTTCTTATTATTGTTATAAGTAAATACATAACCCTTGTAGCAATTGATATGAGTTATTCTTCAATACTTTCCAGCATAAGAAGCAAACGGTTTTTTATGTTTACGGGCGTAACGCTGTTATCAAAATCCAATGCAAGGTAGTTAAGTTTCGGATACATTTCTTTTATTTTGTTCTCCACACCTTTGCTGATAATGTGGTTAGCAATGCAGCCGAAAGGTTGTAAGGACACAACCGTGTTAATCCCGTTTTGTACCATATTGACTATTTCAGCAGGTAACAACCATCCTTCTCCGAATTGCGTGTACAAAGGCAGGATACCTTCCACTTTACTTGCAAGTTCAAAGACGTTTTCCAACGGATGATAATACCTGAATTGTTTCATCACTTTGTTGCAATTGTCAATACGTTTTTTGACGAGTTTGTATAGAAAATCCATGACAAAAGACGGAATGGATTGCTTTTCTATATTGTATTGCTTATTGACTTTACGGTTTACGAAAGTTTGTACGAAGAATGTCATCAAACTCGGAGGAATTATCTCGATACCCTGTTCCATAAGCCAATTGCTGACATCATGATTAGCAAAAGAATGATATTTCAAGTAGATTTCGCCTACAATCCCGACTTTCGGACGTTTTTGTTCCCGAGCAGGCAGAAAAGCGTTAAATTTTGATACGGCATCTTCCAATAAGCGGTCTATACTTCTTCTGTCTTCCTTTAATATCAGTGCTTTTACTCTGGTAATATAAGTATCGTGTAAGTCTTTTACCTTGAGTTTATCCTCTTTTTTGCATCGTACTATAGTGGAACAATACAAGCGTGAAAGCGAATCTCCGAAAAGTATTGTCGAAAGAGTCAGAGGCAAAGTTTTTTTCCAGTTAAGTCGGAATCCGTCTTGTTTTTTGGCAGTGTTTTCGCCGAATGAAACGGACATAACGGGTACTTCCTTAAATCCTGCATCCACCAAGGCTTTTCTTATTATGGCATAGTAATTAGTTGCACGACACTGACCTCCTGTTTGGGGTATACCTACTGCAACCTTACTCAAATCATATTTGCCGCTTTTCAAAGCTTTGATAACATCTCCTACAATAAGTGTGGCAGGATAGCATACTTCGTTGTTAGCATACTTCAACCCCTCCTCGGCACTTATTTCATTGCTTTTCGGCAAAACTTCCAGATCATAGCCGTTAATTTTAAACAATTCGGGCAAGAACGGTGAAATATAATCAGTAAAAAAAGGTGCTAAGATGGTGCGATGTTTTTCTTCAGCGGAAAAATCTTTGGTATCAATGAACGGGATATTCTCCTGTTTCGTCGTGTTGTTATTCAGTTTTATACTTTCAATCAAACTTCTTATTCTGAGTTTCAGACTACCCGTATTTTGGATGTCGTCAATTTTCAGAAATGTAGCGGATTTATGGTGCCGTTTCAAAATATCCTGCACGTCATCCAAAAGAAATGCATCGGGACCGCATCCGAAAGAAGTCATCTGTGCATAATGGACGTCTTCGCTTTGGTTTGCAACAAAAAATGCGGCATTCTCAATTCTGTTGATGTAAGACCATTGGGAAACGATAAAAGAATTAGAACCCTTGAGATAGTTTTCTTTCCTTGCAATATCTTCATTGATTACCGTCGCTCCGAGATGAGAGGCTATGTTTGCTAAAGAATGCTGAATCAAATCATCCGTATGATAAGGACGGCCTGCAAGCAGTATGATTAGTTGATGATTGGCTTTTGCTTTGTTGAAAAACTCGATGTTCTTATTGTATATATCTTCTTCAAAATCTTTTCTTGCTTTTACTGCACAGGAAAATGCTTTTTCAAATTCTTGTGCGGAAATGTTAAAAGTTCGGGTAAAATATTCTTTGCAGTTTTTTTTCAAAAGTTTTTCGTCTTTGAATGAAAAGACAGGGTTATCGATAATAATGTCTTTGTGTTTTTCTTTCAGGTGTTTGATAATAACGTTGTAGGACGACACTATAGGGCAATTGTAAGTATTGTTTTCCTGCCCCGATGCATTTTTCTCATAAACGATATAAGGGAAAAATATATGTTTGATACCTTTTGAGATAAGATTGTCTATATGTGAGTGAGTCAGTTTTGCAGGAAAGCATATATTTTCGCTCATTACCTGATTAAGACTTTTCTCATAAGATGCGTATTCGCTTATATCGGATAATACGGGTTTGATATTCAAATTCTCAAACATTGCTTTCCAGAAAGGATAATCTTCAAACATATTCAATGCTCTCGGTATTCCGATCTGCGATATAAATTCTTTCTTTCCGTAAGAAGGGTCGTATTTTTGTTTTTCAAATTCTTTTGTCGAGCCGAATAATCGTTTGTATTTGTAGTGATAAATATTATCACCTTTTACTGATGCTTTTGCAGAAGAGTTGAATATTTTTTCGCAACGGTTTCCTGAGTGGAAGATATTATTGTTTGCAAACTTGTAGGAGGTTACCGTACAATTGTTTTGACAACCTTTGCATATTGTGTTTTTGGCAGTGTAGTTATCCGCTTTTATCATTTCGTCCAAGTCAAGTTGTTTGGACTCTTTGTTGTTTTGATAACTCAATGCCTGCAAAGCACACCCGTAAGCACCCATCAATTCGGGACAATCCGAACGATACACTTCTCTGTCAAGCATAATCTCCAACGCTCTGACCACGCTGTCATTACGCATCGTTCCACCTTGTACTACAATGTTTTCTCCTAAACTTTTTCCTTCCAGTTTCAAAACTTTGTACAGACAGTTTCTTACTACCGAGTAGGATAATCCCGAAGAAATATCCCCGACAAGTCTGCCTTCACGCAAGAATTGTTTAACTTTGGAGTTCATAAAAACCGTACAACGCGTTCCCAAATCGCAAGGATGTTCGGCAAATAGAGCAAGATGAGCAAAATCTTCTATTTTGTACCCCAATCCTGTAGCAAAAGTGTCAATGAAAGTACCGCACCCCGAAGAACATGCCTCATTAAGTTCTATTCTGTTCAGAACTCCGTCTTCTATGTACATGGCTTTCATATCCTGTCCTCCTATATCGAGGATGAAATCCACCGAAGGGAGAATTTTTTTCGCTGCTTTGTAGTGAGCAATGGTTTCTACAATTGAAGAATCGAAAGAAAATGCCGCTTTTATCAGATCTTCACCGTACCCCGTTGAACAACCTCCGCATATTACGGGATTTGCGTTTTCTTTTGACAAAGTTTCCTTCAATTGTTGCAAACCTTTGATGACTGCGTTTATAGGATTGCCGTTATTTTTGTTGTAATATTTGAATAAGATGTGTTCCTGTTCGTCTATAAGCACTATTTTTGTGGTTGTACTTCCCGAATCAATACCCAAGTATGCTTTTCCGTTATAACCTGTCAATACTCCGTCATTACTTCCCAGTCTTTGTTTCTTGGTTTTCCATTCTTCATACTCCGTTTGCGTTGAAAACAGACGTTGAAGATTTTTTCCGTTGTCTTCAATTACGGTATTATTATCTTCGGATATACGTTTTTCTATTTCATCCAAACAAAGCACTTCTGCGTTTTTGCTGTAAAGACAGCCTCTTGCAACAAGCAGGTTATTATCTTCCGATTGTATCAACGCATCTTCGGAAATATTCAAATATTCAAGAAAAGCCTTTCTCAAAGAAGATATAAATGAGAGCGGGCCTCCTGCCAAAAGGATTTTTTCTTTAATTTCTTTTCCTCGCGACAAAGCACTGACGACCTGAACGGCTATAGCGTGAAAGATACTTGCACAAATATCGGCAACGGGTACATTCCTTGCAACAAGATTCTGTACGTCCGTTTTGCTGAATACACCGCAACGCGAGGCAATAGGATACAAATGTGTGGATTTTTGGCTCATATAATCCATTTCCTGAATGGACATATTCAGAATTGCAGACATTTGGTCAATAAACGCTCCCGTTCCGCCTGCACAATTGCCGTTCATTCGCATATCAGGCAAAGCGTCTTTTTCCAAGAATATGATTTTTGCATCTTCTCCACCGATGTCTATTATGGTATGCAGGTCGTCCTGTATGTTTTTAGCAAAATTGTTCAACGCTGCTACTTCCTGAATGAAACTCAAAGAACACCGTTCGGACAAACCCATAGCGGCAGAGCCTGACAATGTCAGTTTCAGATTAATGTTTCCTAATTGCTTACGGATTTCGGAAAAAATAGTTTTGACAGTACCTTTAATGTCGGCATTATGTCGCCTGTATGTAGAATAAACGGTATTTCCGCAATCATCCGCAACAACTATCTTGGCAGTTGTACTTCCTACGTCAAGTCCTGCAATATATACATTCGTGTAGTCTGTATTCATGATACTTTCGCAAATATAATCTGCAAAGGTAATTAAATTTTACAAAACTGAAGTGCAAATTTTGCTCAAATAATATCCTGAAAGTATTATTTATCATATTGTTATTCTGTGTTGAAAAAAGTCTTTTTTTCTTTTGATCGGGTAAAACAATCACGAATCCTTTGTTTTTGATGTTTTTTCTATTTTTTATTTTCGCTGAAATTGTAATGTTTTTGAAGTGTTATTACTGCTTATTTTTTTGTTGTCTGATATACGAAAAATTTTGTGTGTGATTTTGTCAAAAAAGTGTGAGATTTCCGACAAAATCATTAAGAAAACGCAAGAAATCACGCACTTTTTTAATATATTTATAATCAATTGTTTGCAAATGCTTATAAAACGTCCCGTACTGCCTTGTTCAAAGATGTCAATTTGCTGATTTTTATTTGAAAAGGCTGCCGAACAAGTGTTTATTTTCGGATTACGGCTTATTTCAATGCGTGGAAAAGCACCTCAATCGGATGAAGCGGTTTGCAATCCGTGAAATGTTTGATTTGTTCTCTGCATGAAGTTCCCGAAGCACAGACGATAGTGTCTTTGTCTGCTTTTTCTATGTGTTTTGTTATAACTTGATGGACAATTTTTTCGCTTGTGGCGTAATGTTTTGCCTCATAACCGAAACTTCCTGCCATACCGCAACAGCCACTCGGGATTGCGGATGCGTGATAATTGTTCGGCAGGTTGAGAACGGCTTGCATATATTTCTCTCCTATGATTGCTTTTTGCTGACAATGGGTGTGGTAGATGATATTGAGGTTTTCATCCGTGAATTGTGAAGATTTTATATTTCCTTTTTGGATTTCTCCGTACAGGAATTCGTCAAAACAAAGGCAGTTTTTCACCATATCCGAAATATCTTCCTTTACAAGTAGCGGATATTCGTCCCTGAAAGACAAAACGGCGGACGGCTCGATGCCTACTAAAGGATGATCTGAAGAAATGAGGTCTTTGATTTTTCTAATGTTTTTTTCTGCCAATTTTTTTCCTCTTTTGAGCAAACCTTTGGAGAAAAGAATCCTTCCGCAATTATTCACTGGTGCTAATCTCACCTCATAGCCGAGACGATGCAAAAGCAAAAAGAACATTTCTGCAATGCGGGCATCCTGATAATTGGAAAATTCGTCTGCAAGTAAGTATATGTATTTGGTGTTGCCGTTGTTATCGGTGCGACCTCCGTGTTTTCTGACGTAATGAGAATAAATCTGTCTGAAAGAATAATGATTGAGTACGGGAAGAGAACGTTGAGGGGCAAATTTCATCATCTTTTTAATCAATGATGAGGTCAAACGATTGGAAACAAAGAAATTGTACAGCAAAGGAGAAACAGAACCCAAATGTTCTATGGCAGGGAGGTAGGACATCAACAGAACATTTGTCGGTATTCCTTTTTTGTCGTAGCGTTGTTGCAGAAATTCCGATTTTATTTTTGTCATATCCACATTTGACGGGCATTCCCGTTTGCAACCTTTGCACATAAGACATTCGTCCAACAGGTCTTTTATTTCTTGTGAGACGAAAGGATCTTTTTCGCCGTTGTAGGTGAATATTTCTCTGATAATGTTTGCTCTTGCACGGGTTGAAAACCTTTCGTCATTGTCATTGGCACGAAAAGAAGGACACATACTGCCTCCGAAAGCGGAATCCTTGCGACAAACTCCTGCACCGTTGCATTGTTCTGCGGCCTGCAAAAAAGATATTTCTTTTTCAAACGAGTAATAAGTTTTTATGCGTCTTTCAACAGGGTGTTTGATGTATCCGTCATATCTAAGATTGCAGTCCATAGACGGAGTATCCGTAATTTTACCCCTGTTGAATATGTTATCGGGGTCAAAACATTGCTTGATACCTTTCATAAGTTGATAAACTTTTTGTCCGTACATCAACGGTATGAATTCGCCTCTCAATCTGCCGTCCCCGTGTTCTCCGCTCAAAGAACCGCGGTATTTTTTTACCGTTAAGGCAACCTCGTGAGCAACTTTGCGGAATAGTGTAACGTCTTCTTGTTTTTTTAGATTCAAAACGGGACGCAAATGTAATTCTCCGCTGGCGATATGTGCATGATAAACGCACTGCAAATTGTATTTATCAAGGATTTTTGCAAAATCTTCCATGTATTCCGGCAAATCTTCGGCAG
Organism: Bacteroidales bacterium; assembly: GCA_017477025.1. Classification (GTDB taxonomy): domain Bacteria; phylum Bacteroidota; class Bacteroidia; order Bacteroidales; family P3; genus Scybalousia_A. Next base: position 9,662 of record JAFUYA010000129.1, read on the forward strand.
CCACTGCCGTATCTTCTATTACGCTTACGGGTTTGTTGTCCCCGGGTACGTTGGTCAATAGTCCCAAACCGGCTTTTCTCAACTCCCATACGCGTTTGATGTCTTCACCTCTTACGATAACGTATTCATATCCGAGATTTTTTTCCTTCAATGCTGCAATGGTGTCGTTGATTGCTTTTTCCAATTCTTCGGAAGTAGATTTGCACAATTCATCTACTATAATTGCTTTCGGATTTCCTTTGATAAAGAAAAGGTTTTCTCTTTGTTCTTCGTTTCTTTGTGCGGCTGCCGTTATGTTGTCATCCATCAACTCTACGGCGATGGGAGAGTATTTCAAACATTCCAAGTTGGCATAAAAACTTTCCCGTAAGGAGTTGAAATGTACGCATATTGCAGCCCTGTGAGGTGATGGCAAGTCAATGATTTTTAGTTTTATCTTCGTTATGTAACACAATGTTCCCTCACTTCCGCAAATTAGTTTGGTAAGGTCAATATCCGAAAAATCCGATATTTCATCCAACGCATATCCGTTATTTCTTCTTATGACGTTTTTGGCAGGAAAATTTTTTCTTATCTCTTCTTTTATCTCATTGTCGGCATACATATCATGTATGTATCGATAAATTTCGCCTTCTTTGTCATTTTGCAAAAGTTTTTTCTCTGCCTCAACGGCAGTCAGATGATGAAATTCTACCGAACTGCCGTCTGAAAGAATGCATTCCAAAGATAATACGTTATCTCTTGTTGTTCCCCATGCCACCGAGTGAAGACCGCAAGAATTGTTGCCCACCATACCGCCTGTTGTGCAACGGTTGGAAGTTGAAGTTTCGGGAGCAAAAAATTTTCCGTAAGGCTTCAGAGCGTTGTTCAGCACATCGCGTACCACACCGGGTTCGACTACAACGTAATTCTGCTCTTTGTTTATCTCAAGTATATGGTTAAAATGTTTGCTTATATCTACAATAATACCTTTTCCCACAACTTGCCCTGCAAGAGAAGTTCCTGCTCCGCGGAATATCAGATTGATTTTTTCTTTTGAAGCAAAGCGGATTATTTGTCTAATATCCTCAACCGTTTTCGGGAAAACGACCGCATCAGGACGTTCTCTGTAAGCCGAAGCATCGGTGCTGTATGATATAAGCGTGGTTTCGTCCGTCAGGACTTTACACGAAATAAGTTTTTGTAACTCTTGCAATCTTTCAACCATAACAATCTATTTTTTAAAGTGCAAAGTTACAAAAATAAGTATTATTTTCACAGCGGTAAAATCATGCATTATTCCGTCATATTTGAAAAAAAATTGTATTTTTGCAAAAATTCGGAATTATTACGTTTATGGAACAGCAACAGGAATATTTTGCCCACCCGACGGCAATAGTAGATGAAGGATGTTTTGTCGGTAAGGGAACTAAGATTTGGCATTTCTCACATGTTATGACAGGATGCAGGATAGGCGACAATTGCAACATAGGACAAAATGTAGTTATCTCTCCCGATGTTGTACTCGGTAACAACTGCAAGGTGCAGAATAATGTCAGCGTTTATACGGGAGTTATTTGTCAGGACGATGTTTTTTTAGGGCCTTCGTGTGTTTTTACCAATGTTATCAATCCCCGCAGTGCCGTTTCCCGCAAACACGAGTACAGGCAAACCGTTTTGAAGTGCGGAGCAAGTATAGGGGCTAACGCTACCATTGTTTGCGGACACACTTTGGGTAAATACTGCCTTATCGGGGCAGGTGCGGTAATCAGACAGGATATAGGCGATTATGAATGCTGGGCAGGCAATCCTGCCGTCAGATTAGGGTTTGTGGGAGAGTTCGGACACAGACTTATTTTCGATGACAACGGTTTTGCAACGGAAAAAGAGAGCAACTTTGTTTACCGCCTGCAAGACGGGAAAGTGAAGAGAATAAAATAGATAAAGAAAAAAACTAAACATAACGTGATATGGAAATTAAAACGTTTCATTTGAGCAATACCAAAGGTATGGAAGTCGGTTTCTGCAATATAGGTGCGGGAATTATATCTTTGCTTGTTCATGACAGATACGGCAACGTACGTGATGTTGTATTGGGTTATGCGAACCTTTCCGATTACTCGGGTGATAGTGCCTGTATGGGAAAGATACCCGGCAGATATGCCAACAGGATAGCCGAAGGCAGATTCTCCATTGATAATAATGTCTATACTCTTGCCGTCAATAACGGAGACAATCATCTGCACGGCGGCAACAAAGGATTTGCAGACAGGATATGGCTCGCAAGTCAGAACAAAGATTCCCTTACTTTTACTTATTTTTCCGAAGACGGACAGGAAGGGTATCCCGGGAATCTTACCGCAAAGGCTGTTTATTCGCTTAATGACAACAATGAGTTAAGACTTGTCTTGACTGCCGTAACCGATAAACCTACGGTGGTCAATCTTACCAATCATTCATATTTTAACCTGAAAGGAGAGGGCAACGGCAACATATTGGATCATCGTCTGCAATTGTTTGCATCCCGTTATCTGCCTACCGACAAAGGACTTATTCCGACGGGAGAATTGAGAAGTGTGGTTGGCACTCCTATGGATTTTACAAACGGCAAACTTATCGGGCAGAATATCCGTGATGATTTTGATGCTCTGCTTTTCGGTAAAGGGTATGACAATTGTTGGGTACTTGACAAAGAAGCAAACGCAGATACCGAATCGGCAAAACAATCTTGTTGCTGCAAAGACGGCGAACTGCACAAAGCGGCATTACTTTGCAGTGATGAGTCGGGCATTGCTTTGGAGGTTCTTACCACACAACCTGCCGTTCAAATATATACAGGTAATTATCTGGCTTTCGGTCCTGCAGGCAAAAACGGACATCAGTACAATGACTATGACGGAGTGGCTGTGGAATGTCAGGCTTTTCCTGACTCTCCTAACAAGGAGCATTTTCCGACTACGTTACTTATGCCTGAACAAGAATACAGACAGGAGATAATATTCAGATTTCACACCTTTTAAATATTTATGTTAAAATGAGTACAAAAACCAAACAAACAGGCACAATTATAGTGATGATTGCATTGCTGTCAATGATAGCATTTGTAACGCATCTTTGCTCTCCGATGAGCGTTATAGTAAAAAATCAATTCGGAGCAAGTAATTTTCTTTCGCAAATAGGGAACTACGGTAATTTCATTGCCTATCTTATAATGGGAGTACCCTCAGGATTGTTGATCAAACGTTTCGGATACAAAAAAACGGCACTTATAGCACTTGCAACGGGTATAGCAGGCATACTGATTCAGTGGGCAAGCGGCAGACTCGGTTTTGCGGTCTATTTGGTAGGGGCTTTCGTGTCGGGCTTTTGCATGTGTATGCTCAACACCGTAGTTAATCCCATGCTCAACATTCTCGGCGGAGGGGGCAACAAAGGCAACCAGTTGATACAAGTCGGCAATGTTTTCAATTCAGCGGCAGCCATTGCCATTTACATACTGATGGGAGCGTTGATAGCGGATGTTACAAAGGCGAAAATATCGGATGCGACTCCTGCATTATTGATTGCGTTGGCAATATTTGTTATAGGATTTATTGTGCTGTTGTGTACAAAGATTCAGGAGCCTGACGGCAACAAAGGCAAAACTTCTCTTGAAGTTTCTTATGATGGCAAAAAAGACAAGCAAAAGACATCGGATAAGTATTCGGCATTCAGTTTCAGACATTTCAAATTGGGGCTTATTGCCATATTTCTTTACGGAGGAATAGAAATAGGCATACCAACCTATCTGTTGCAATATCTTACTTCATCTCCTGCGGATATTACTCCGGGATTGGGTATGAGTGCTTCTGTTGCGGGATTGATAGTTGCAGTATATTGGTTGATGATGTTGGTAGGGCGTTTTATAGGAGGAGCAATAGGAGGCAAAGTCTCGGTAAAAAATATGATTGCTTTTGTATCCTTACTTGCCGTTGTGTTGGTTTTGTTCGGTATTTTGCTTCCTTCCGACATTCAAGTCGGCATTGTAGGTATTGATTGGGCTAATTTGAGTACGGTCAGCGTCAAAGTACCTGTAGGAGTATTTATTTTGGTTATTACGGGTTTGTGTTCATCGGTTATGTGGGGCGGTATTTTCAATCTGGCAACGGAAGGATTGGGCAGATATACTGCCGTGGCTTCTGGAGCATTTATGACCATGGTATGCGGTTTCGCCGTTATGGTAGCTTTGCAAGGATGGATTGCAGACATTACGCATAGTTATATGACAAGTTATCTTGTTGTAATTCTGTGTGCCGTATATATATTATGGTATTCGGTTACAGGGAGCAGAAACGTTAATAAAAATATTCCCGTAGAGTAGTTTTTTGAAAAAGAAATATCGGATTAACGGCGGAAGCAGTCGTACAACATAGTATGTATAACGCTTTCGCCGTTTTTCTTTTAAAAAAACGTTAAATTTTTTTTAAATTTTTTCGGAAAAATGTAACAAAAGGCAAAAAAGTACGTAGAAAACACTGAAAAACCTCGTATAAAATTCAAGAAGTATAATTAAACAAAAGGATTTTATTACGAAAAAAACATAAATTATTGCTGTTTATGTTGTTATATATTATATTGATTTATAGTTATTTATACTTAGGGGGGGGGGATTTTCAACATTAAAAAGTTAATAAAATATTTGGTCGGTATTACTTTTATGTTGTAAATTTGCAAACTCGGAGAAGATTAATTAAAAACCATAAAACTCGTAAAAATGAATTTATTAAAATTATGTAACTCTCTGAAAATGAGAGTAAAAAATCCTGTAGGGGGGGGGGATTTTAAGAAGTAAAACTCTCCTAATGATGCTTGTTGCCCTATTCGCAATCTCTATATTGCCGGGCAATGTTAAAGCACAGATATCCAGCGGTACTTATTCTTTCAGCGGAGGAAACGGAAGCCCTGAAAATCCTTTCAAAATTGCAACTGCACAGGACTTATTGGATTTGTCGGCTGCAGTGGATGCAAAGTTGAATTATCGGAGGTCTGTTGATGGGGATGAGTATTCTTATGCTGCATCTAACTATCAGATGACTGCAGATATAGATATGTCAGCAGTTCAGGCTGGGCCGTTTATCGTTTGTAAAAGGACGATACAGCGACAGACAGCATTTGATAATGATGGTATCTCTTATGTTGTATCATACGTTACAAAGATTATACCTGCAACCAAAAGCGGAGATAATTACACTTGTCAGAGAATGACAGGTGATATTTACGGAACTGATGGGGAAACTGGACAAAGTGATGATGTTATCGTTACTGAAGGTTCTACTATTGTACATGGAAGAGATTCAGTATTTACAATTGTTTCTTCTTCTGGTAAAGAGTGGATTTATAATTATCGTACCGAATGGGAGTATTCCTACTATAAGGGTGTAACATCATTACCTATTTCTGCACTGATATTACCGATAGGCTCTCAGGCTAGTTTCATTAGTGGAAATCCATCTGAAGGAAATGCATCTAAAAAAGTAGATACTCGTGTTTCCATACCGTTTTTAGGTGTTTTTGACGGTGATAATCATACAATCTCCAACTTGACGATGGTGGCAGATGCAACCTCTCTTGGTTTGTTCGGTTATGTAAGCGGAAATAATAAAACAACTACAGTTATTAAAAATTTGAATGTAACTAATGCAAATATAACTTCCATGGGAGAAAAAACTGCTGTTATCTGCGGCTCTTTAGATAAAGGTACTATACAAAATTGTAGTGTTACAAATTCTGTGATTAATGCCCAAGGATGGGTTGGCGGAATTGCAGGAAATATGACTTTTACAGGTAGCGAGTCAAATGGAGATATTATTGATTGTTCTGCCCAAGATAATGAATTTAACGGAGGAGAATACGTAGGAGGTTTAGTAGGAAAAGTCATAGAGGCATTATATGAAGACAAAACTATTCCTGTTTCAGGAGATGCAAATAATATCTTAAACGGAGAAACTACCGGAACGATAGCAGGTTCAGCAGATGATTATACAGGCTATGAAGCAAAAGATCCTGATTTGACAGACGATGAATTGGCTAATATAGCAATCAGCAAATTAGTTCCTGACTATTGCTACATCAACAACGGCGGTACGTTGAATCCTGATAACTCATCCGACAAAGCCAAATTGGATAAATTGGCAGCGGAGTTAGACGGCACACAAACTATTACGGACAACATCGTTTTGCCTGATGTTTCCAAATTATCACAATCTTTTACCGTTAATATTGCGAAAGTGTACGGTGATCCTGCAATTGCCAATTCGGGAAACAGCGGTATCCATTGGTACTTGAATAAAGAAGACGGCGTATTTCCTGCAGGTTTGACAGAAAGTGATCTTGTTAAGGCAAGTGATGAAAATGCCGGTAACTACGGCGACGTAAGAACGAAAGGCAGTGGTACAACAAAATACTCTTATTTTTATGTAAACGGAACAGAATACTTATATGTGGTAAGAGAGTACTATGGCGGCTGGTCTGACGCATTAAAAGAGCATGTAAAGAGCTATTATGCAGATGCAGTTTCGGCAAAACTTGAAAACGAGAAGAAGTACTATACGCTTACAGCCAAAGAGGTTACGATAGACCAGAACAACGGTGGCGGATTGTTGGATAAGGGCAACCAGTTGACGGATGTAACCATAAATTTCAAGCGTCAGTTCATAACGAAACAATGGAATTTGGAGGGATATGCACAAGTAGGCGGAAATTTGACAGTAGGTTACTTAAATAATAATGTTGATGAGAACGGGCAGACACACGATATAGCAGCATTGCGTTACAATTATAACGACAACGTATGGACTACAGGGAACAGTGATTACTTATTGTCATGGAAGAAGACGTATTACTCTGAAGGATTGTTTGTATGGCCTTTTGATGCAGAGAGATTAGATACATACGACGGCAGTCAGGAGAGAGGAAAAGATGCGTTGGGCATACATCCTGTGGTAACACAAAGCGGAAGTTTTGTAGATTATGCAACTGTTGATGCAGGAATCAAGAGCCATATAGAGAGTTTGGAGAATAAGGCTTCGGATGCGACGGACGGTTATTGGTTTGCATTGGCAAATCCTTACATTGCAAGATTGGATATAGAAAAAGTTCTTGCATCATTGGGAGAAGTTCAAGGGAATGCATTGTACGAGTATAATATCAATGAGCTAGACGGATCGCAAACTGGTTGGCATGCATATTCACAGACGAACAACTTGAAAGGCGGACAAGGTTTCATGGTAGCGATGTCAGATGCAAAGAAACTGAGCGGAGCATTCGGCAAAGAAAGTCTTTACGGTTGGAACTACACACCGGGAGGAACTGTATCTGAAGACGGCGGAGCAAAGAAGAGTGCCAAAGTAAAGAGTGCTGATGATTCACAGAAGATGGTGTTTATTGCAATTGACAGATATAACAGAGCGAGAACTGTGGATGTATATTACGGTAAAGGAGAGAACGGATTTGACATCAACGATTCTTATGCTATGTTGTCAGGAGCGGAGAGATTTGCAACGGAGCCTTACTTTGAGGTTGAAGGCAGAAAAGTTTGGACAAATGCATTCTCTAAATTGCCTTATGAAGCCCCTGTAAGTTTCCATTCAGATAACGAAGGCGAATTGGTATTTGCCGTAACGGGAAATCTTGGGGATATAGCAGTTACGTTTATAGACATGCAAGACGGGAAAGAGACCGTGATGAATGATAACAACGTAAGATTGAATCTTGAAAAGGGTGACAATGAAGGCAGGTATAAAGTAAGATTTGCGAAGAAATCATCATCAATAACCGATGTTACCGTTGCAGAGCAGGCGGCTATAAAGATATGGAACAATAACAGAGAAGTGAGTGTAAGCGGGGAACAATTGCAGAGAGTAGAGGTTATGAATATGTTGGGACAGAGTGTTTACAGCAAACAAATCAGTGGCAGTGAATACAAGTTCGGCGTTACAGCAGAGAGCGGAGCCTACATTATCAAGGTAACATCTGCAAACGGGACAAAGAGTGAAAAAGTTATTGTTAAATAAAACATATAGGAGGAAAACAAGCAATGAAAATAAAGAGATTACTTACGTTGGGGGCTTTACTGTTAGTTAGTACGGTTATGTTGAATGCTCAACCTACGCCTCCGCAAGGTGCGGACAATCAGGCAGAGCAATCAATGAACAGAACTCCTGTAGGTACGGCGACAGCATTGTTGTTAGGTTTGGGAGCAGGAGTATTGGGATACAGATTGCGTAAGAACACCAAAGATAGCAACGAATAGTAAAAGGAAATCAATTCAAGTTGATTTTATAATTAATTAATCATTTTAACGAAGTTGTCGGTACAAGTCCTTTGTACCGACTTTTTTATTGAGTTAAAGTTTTTATATAGAGTTAAGTTCTTTATTTTATTGAGTTTTTATTGAATAATTTTTTTATTGGTGAAGAGTTTTTATTAAGAGTGAGATTTTTTTTATGCAGTTGATACTTTTTTTTCATTTTGCATATAAGATTAGCGTTAAAAAATCCGACAGAAGAAAATCAAATCCAACGCAGAATGTTATTATTCAATCTTGCAATCAAGGAATTCAATCTTTTGGATTGAGATCAAGTTCGTCAGACTGATTCCATTCGGTAAGAGAGGCATTAACTTCTGTGGGACGCGACTAAAACAGCGTTATAATGTGTGTA
>JAFUYA010000130.1 GCA_017477025.1 Bacteroidales bacterium
AAACAAGGAGTAAGAGAGAAAGATAAAATTTTAAATGTGTCTGAAATTAACGTGTAGCGGAACATGAAGTATTGTACTAAATTATTGCAGGATAGACGTTGTAGAAGAGAAATTTGAATCAGAAACTAACGAAACCGTTTGTTTATTTCGTTCAAAGAATATGGAGAAATCGGGAAAGTTGAATAATTGACAAATTATACAAGTTGATATTAAAAACAAGTGATAAAACTAAAATAAAATAAAAATGGCAAATTTTTTATCGTTACTGTTCGGTAACAAAAGTCAGAGAGATTTGAAAGAAGTTAAGCCTATACTTAACAAGTGTCTTCAGGCTTATGATACTGTGAAAAATCTTTCAAACGATGAGCTTAGAGCGAAGACTATTGAGTTTAAAAATCTTATTTACGAAAGTGTAAAAGCAGAAGAGGAAGAAAAAGCTCAAATTAAAGAGAAATTAGATACGGATTTGGAAATATCCGTTAATGAAAAGCAGAAATACTATAACCGTATTGAAGATTTGGATAAGAAAATCTATGCTACCACTCAAGATATACTTAACAAGATTCTACCTGAGGCTTTTGCCGTTGTTAAAGAAACTGCAAAAAGATTCTTTGATAATGCTGAGGTTGAAGTTACGGCGACGGATTTTGACAGAATGTTAGCCGCAAAAAGAGATGCCATACGTATTGACGGTGATAAAGCATATTATAAGAATGAATGGATGGCGGGCGGAAGTATGATTCATTGGGATATGGTTCATTACGATGTTCAGCTTATCGGCGGTACGGTTCTTCATCAAGGAAAGATAGCAGAGATGGCTACCGGTGAAGGAAAAACCTTGGTTGCAACGCTTCCTATTTACCTTAATGCTCTTCCTGGTAAAGGAGTACATGTGGTAACCGTTAATGATTATCTTGCAAAACGAGATTCCGAATGGATGGGGCGTATTTTTGAATTTCACGGTCTCAGCGTTGATTGTATAGATAAGCACGAGCCTAATAGTGAAGCCAGACGTAATGCCTACAACTGTGATATTACATACGGTACGAATAACGAATTCGGTTTTGATTATCTTAGGGATAATATGTGCAACAACGTCAATGAGATCGTTCAGCGTGAGCATAATTATGCTATTGTCGATGAGGTGGATAGCGTTCTTATTGATGATGCCCGTACTCCTTTAATTATTTCCGGACCTACACCTAAGGGAGAAGATCAGGAGTTTGATCGTTTCTGTCCTATTATAGAAAAACTATATAATGCCCAGCGTCAGGAAGTAACGCAGATTATAGCGGAAGCTCGTAAGATTCTTGAAGACCCGAATAAGGATGCAAAACAAGAAGCAGAAGGAGGAAAGTTATTATTAAGGGCTCATCACGGATTACCGAAGAATAAGGCATTAATTAAGCTTCTGTCGGAATCAGGAATGAAGTCTCTTATGTTAAAAACGGAAAATTTCTATATGCAGGACCAAAGCAGGGAAATGCATATTGTAGATGATGAACTTTATTTTGTTATACAAGAGCAACAGAATACAATCGAATTAACGGAAAAGGGAATGGACTTCCTTTCCAAATTGGGAGAAGATCCTAAATTCTATTTGTTGCCGGATGTCGGTTCTTTGTTAGCAGATTTGGATAAAGAAAATCTTCCTGCGGAGGAAAAGGCTCGGAAGAAAGATGAAATTATGCAGAATTTTGCAGTTCAAAGCGACAGAGTTCATACGATCAATCAATTATTGAAAGCATACGCTTTATTTGAAAATAATGTTGAATATGTTGTTATCAATAATGAAGTAAAAATTGTTGATGAGCAAACCGGTCGTATTATGGAGGGCAGACGTTATTCCGACGGATTGCATCAAGCAATCGAAGCAAAGGAAAAAGTAAAAGTTCAGGCAGCTACTCAAACTTATGCTACCATAACATTGCAGAATTATTTCCGCATGTACAAGAAACTTGCGGGAATGACGGGTACTGCCGAAACGGAAGCAGGAGAGTTTTGGAATATTTATAAACTTGATGTTGTTACAATTCCAACCAATCGTCCCGTTATTCGTTTGGATCACGAAGATTTGATATATAAGACCAAGAGAGAGAAATTTGCTGCCGTAATTCAAGAAGTTGAGAATTTGAGAAATCAAAATCGTCCCGTACTTATCGGAACCGTTGATGTTGAAACATCCGAGTTATTGAGCAAGATGCTTAAACTTCGTAGGATTCCGCATCAGGTTTTGAATGCTAAACTGCATCAGAAAGAAGCAGAAATAGTTGCTTTGGCAGGAAAAGCAGGTGCCGTTACTATTGCTACCAATATGGTGGGACGTGGAACTGACATTAAGTTGGGAGAGGGAGTTAAAGAGGCTGGTGGTTTGGCTATTATCGGTACCGAGAGACATGAGTCAAGACGTGTGGACAGACAGTTGAGAGGTCGTGCAGGCCGACAAGGAGATCCGGGTTCTTCACAGTTCTTTGTTTCCCTTGAAGACAAACTTATGCGATTGTTCGGCTCGGAGCGTATGGTTAAAATGATGGATCGTTTGGGTATTCAGGAAGGTGAGGTTATTCAACATTCAATGATGACCAAGAGTATCGAAAGAGCACAGAAAAAAGTTGAAGAAAATAACTTCGGAATACGTAAGCGTCTGTTGGAATACGATGATGTTATGAATAATCAGCGTACGGTGATATATACAAAGCGTCATAATGCTCTTTACGGCGATAAGTTGGCAATAGATATCTCAAATATGATGTATGATTGCATATCCGTTTTGATTGATAATTATGAAGAGTATGAAGAATTGAAATTTGAATTTATGCGTACGTGCGGTTTTGAGTTTCCTATGGATGAAGAAACATTCAATCATACTAAACGTACGGAGATGAAGGATCAAATTTTTGATACCGTTTATACTTATTATAAGGATCGTATGGATAAGATTGCCTTTCTTGCATTTCCGTTTGTTAAAAACTTGGTTGAGAGCAATGCAACAAGATACGAAAACGTGGCTTTCCCTATTACCGATGGTATTCGTACGTTAAACACCATTGCTCCTATTAAAAAATCATACGAAACGGGCGGTAAAGAAATCGCATTGAGTGTAGAAAAGAGTATTACCTTACAAATTATTGATAATGCATGGAAAGAGCATTTGCGTGCATTGGACGATTTGCGTCAGAACGTACAAAACGCTTCTTATGAGCAGAAAGATCCGTTGGTTATTTACAAAATAGAGTCTTTTAACTTATTTGAGCGTATGCTTATCGAAATAAATAAGGATATAACCTCGTTCCTTTGCCGTGCCGCTTTACCTGTACCGGAAGAAACCATGAGACAGAGTGAAGATGTTCAAACTGACCAGCGTGGTATTCGTACTTCCAGAGAAGATGTTCCGCAACAAAGACAACGTTTGGCTACAAACGGAGAACAACAGGAAAGACGTCAACCGATACATGTGGAAAAGAAAGTCGGAAGAAATGATCCTTGTCCGTGCGGCAGTGGAAAAAAATATAAGAACTGTCATGGTAGAAATGCAGAAGAATAGAAAATATTAGTCTGTAGTGAAAAAGTTCCGAAACGGAAATTATAAGCGGAGGTGTTCAGAAAAGAATTCTCCGCTTTTTTATTTATTTGTGTATGTTATTCTTTACTTATTGGATCGCCCTTACTATCTGAAATTATGTGTATAAAAGAGAGATAAGAGAAATTGAATAATTGCCTGAAGGGCAGGGAATACAACAAAATTAAAGACGGAGCTTTGTTTTCTCCGTCTTTAACCTTAAAAAAATGATTATTTGTCCAGTTCAGCCTGTCTTAATTTCTGAACGTAAATTGCCTTTAATTTTTTCTCTCTGGCAATAACGGAAGGCTTAGTGAACTGTTTTCTGTTTCTTAGCTCTCTTACAACTCCCGTTTTGTCAAATTTACGTTTCAGTTTCTTAAGAGCTCTTTCAAGGTTTTCACCTTCTTTAATCGGAACAATAATCATAAATAATACCTCTTTCTTTTTTAATTGTTAATAAATTTATTTAAAAGCGTGTGCAAAGTTACACCTTTTTGTAATTCTGACAAAACTTTTTAGACATATTTGTGGAAAAAGAATGCAAATTTATTTGAATCCGTTGCTTGTATGTTTATTGATTTCCTAAATGTTGCGTTTGCTGACGTCTGTTCAGTATATTATGACGGTATCTTAGTTTTTATGATTTTATTACGAAAAAAAGACTCATTTTTTACAGAAAAAAATCTTTACTTTTTTCACACTATTGAGGTCAGTATTTATGTTGAATTTATGTTACTATTTTTTATGGAAATTTTTTTAATGATTTTGTGAATTTCTTTAATGAATTCGTCAGTTTTCTTTATATTTTTCAACGTTTTCTCAGTGATTTTTCAGACAATATGTAATTTGTTGTTTTTGATGTTATTACGAATTAAAAGGACTTTCATAAAAAAAATGTTGGAAGATTATTGAATGTCTGCTTTTTTCTCTTTTGGCACAAGTTTTGTTATTTCTTTCAGAAGAAATTGCAATGTAGAAAAAATTGAAAAGAGACAATATTTTTGTAAAAAAAAAGGTTGTAGTTTTGAAAATTTATATATATTTGCAATTCGAAAGAGTTCTTGTCGGCAAATCTTTTTTTGCAAACGGGAATACTCGGAGGAAGAAGCGAAAATCCTAAAAAAGAGTAGCGAAAGTTTAATTAAAAATTTTTTAATACAATGAAGAAAACATTATTAGCATTGGGTGCTGTTGTTGCAATGGCTTTCGGTTTAGCATCTTGCGGAAGTACTGATTGTACTTGTGATATCGAAGTTTTAGGTGTTCCTACTGGAGTTTCTCAGCAGTTTGAAGATTGGGACGGAGAATGCGACGAAATCAGCTTTAGCGATCTTGACTCTCAGACTAGAGAAGGTTTGGATGCAGCTGACGTAAAATTAGATTGCTCTGAAGACTAAAAAGTCGTTTAGTAGATTGAGTAGGGAGTATTCTTGAAAAGGGGTGCTCCCTTTATTTCTAAAAAAAACAGTAAGAATATGAAAACCTTAAAAATATTTTGTACAATCTTTGCATTGGGGTTATTTTTCGTGTCTTGCAGCGATACAAAAGAATGCAAGTGTGAAGTTGAAGTTCCGGGAAAAGTCCTTATACAAAAAGCACAAAGTACCATTACTTTTGACGACTGGGATACTGATTGTTCAAAAATCACTAATGAGGATTTGGATGACGGACAATTTTTGATAAATCCGTGCGAAGAATCCTAAAAAGTAAGAGAAAAAAATAATGAGTACCAAAAATATTGTTGGTTTGACAGCCCGCATTGTTGTGGGTCTGGTTTTTATTGTTTCAGCCGTAACAAAATACATCTCCATTGAGGCATTTGATTTGTTTGTCTATGAACATCAAATCTTTTCTTGGGAGATTACTGGTTTTGTTACTCGTTTGCTTATAGCGACGGAGGCTTTTTTAGGAATAATGTTGCTGTCGGGAGTTTATTCCAAGCAGATAAAACTTTTATCCGTTCTGATTCTGGTTTTATTTACAATCTATATTCTTCTGAAACCGTTGTTGTTTAATGTGGATACGGAAAACTGCCATTGTTTCGGGACGGTCCTTTTGCTGAATGATACTCAGACATTGATAAAGAATATTGTTCTTTTGGCAGTTTCTTATTTTATGTTTTGGGATAAAGGAGCTTGTGATTTGACTTATAAAGTCGTGCATAGGAAGTTGAAAAACGGTGATGTTATAGAAAGGAACAAAAAAACTTTCAACGGAACTCTTTACTCTAAAAGGAAAGGTATTACCGTTGTTCTTTTCATCGTTTTGCTTTTGGTTGCAAATACAGTTACGCCTGCGGAACCTGTTGCACGTAAAATATTTCCCAAGACGGCATCCATTGATAGAAACAAATTTGATTTGCTTATCGGCACGCAATCTTTAGATGTCATTTCGGATAAAGATACGATTCTTTTGCCGTTGTATCAGGCTGCCAATGATTCTATCAAGAAACTTCACGTTACCGAGGGAAAAAAGATATTATGCTTGTATTCTACGGGATGCAAGTATTGTAAACGTACTGCAAAACGTTTGGATGTTGTACGGCAGAGATATGATATTGCGGATTCTTCAATGGTTATCGTGTTTTGGGGAGGACTGAATAAGATAGATTCTTTCTTTGTTAAGACTCAGACAAAAGTATTACCTCATACTTTGGTACATCCTGCTGTATTTCTTCCTGCAACAAAAGGTAAGCAACCCGTTGTCGTGCTGATGAATGGCGGTAAACCGGAGAAATTGTTGAAATATCCTAATATAAACGAAAAAGAAATTTCTGAATTCTTTAATTCAGAAAGGAAATAACGTATAATCTTCGTAAGGATTGAGCATTTTGATATATTGGTAAAAAAGAATTGCGAGATATGGTTAAGATACTTTGGGCAGATGATGAGATTGATTTACTGAAGCCTTACATATTGTTTCTGGAAGCAAAAGACTATAAAGTAATTCCTGCAACGGACGGAGGTGAGGCTTTGGATATATTGGATAAGGAAAGTATTGACATTCTTTTCTTGGATGAGAATATGCCGGGATTGAACGGGTTGGAAACATTGTCCAGGGTAAAGCAACGTTTCCCGTCCTTGCCTGTTATTATGATTACCAAGAGTGAGGAAGAAAATATAATGGAGCAGGCCATCGGTTCGAAAATATCGGACTATTTGATAAAACCTGTAAATCCTAACCAAATACTATTGGTTTTAAAGAAACATTTGGATACTCAAAAGTTGGTTACTCAGACTCAAACTATGTCTTACCAACAGGATTTTCGTAATATCAGTATGCAGATCAATCAAGGTTTGGATTACAGCGGTTGGATTGATCTTTATAAACAGTTGGTTCATTGGGAGATTGAACTTTCACAAAATAATGACGATAGTATTTTTGAAATTCTGAAAACGCAAAAAGCCGAAGCAAATGAGCAGTTTTCCAAATATTATCAAAAAAACTATATAGATTGGCTTAATGATGACGGGCAGTCTTCACCTTTGATGTCCCACAGAGTTCTTCAACGCAAAGTTTTTCCTCTACTGAAAGAAAAGAAGCGTCCTGTATTCTTTATCGTTCTTGACAATTTCCGTTTTGATCAATGGCGTGCATTGAAACCTGAAATAGAAAAACAGTTGATGATAGAGAACGAAGGTATTTATTATGCAATTCTTCCTACAACAACGCAATATGCCCGTAATGCGTTATTTTCTTCCCTTTTGCCGAGTGATATAAAAAAAATGTTTCCCGGCTATTGGCTTGACGAAGATAAAGAGGGAAATAAGAACGCTTACGAATGGGATCTGTTGAAGGAAAATCTTAAACGCCACAGAATAAAGGCTTCTACCACATATCATAAAGTGCTGAACGTAACTTACGGTATGCGTATGATTGATATTCTGCCGAATTTCTTACAAAATGACCTTAATGTTATTGTATATAACTTCATAGATATGCTTTCTCATGCCAGAACGGACAGCGATTTGGTCAGAGAGTTGGCTGCCGATGAGAATGCTTACAGAGGTGTAACGCTTACTTGGTATGAACATTCTCCTTTAAAAGAGGTTCTGAAATTTTTAGCGGATAAAGATGTTGATGTTTTTATCACAACCGATCACGGCAGTGTTAAGGTCGATAAACCGGTGAGAATAAAATCCGATAGAGATGCATCGGTCAATCTGCGTTATAAGATAGGCAGATTGTTGGATTATGATCCTAAGGAAGTATTCGGAGTAAAGAATTCGTCAGACGTTAAAATTCCGCCGATGAATATAATGAGTCAGATGATATTTGCCAGAGATAACGGATTTTTCGTTTATCCTACGGAGTACAACAAATATGTACAGTATTACGTAAATACATTTCAGCACGGCGGTATTTCCATGGAAGAATGTATGATACCGTTGATACATCTTGTAGCAAAGAAATAGGAGAATACAAGAGTGTTTCATTGTGGAATAATATAAAAATAAGCAAATGAAAAAGGAACTTGTTATTCATTCTCTTGATGAAATAGGATCTGTAGCACGACAGTTCATTCAAGCGATAGGGAATTCCCGCATTATAAGTTTCAGCGGTAAAATGGGAGCAGGAAAGACCACCTTTATAAAGGCTGTCTGCGAGGTGTTGGATGTTCAGGATAATGTATGTTCTCCTACATTTGCAATAGTAAATGTATATGAATCTGCTACGGTAGGAGAAATTTATCATTTTGATTTTTATCGATTGACAGAGCCTTTTCAGGCTTTGGATATAGGTATAGAAGAGTATTTCAGTTCTGGGAACTATTGTTTTTTGGAATGGGCAGAGAATATTGGCGAGTTTATTCCACAAGATTGTGTTTTTGTGGAGATTATTGAACAAACAGATAAATCTCGAAAAATAATTATAAATTTAGATTAGTTGTATATGGAGCAAAATACTACAAGTTTGAATATAACAAAACAATTCATCTCGTTAGAAAGGATTCTTGCTTCAAAGAATCCGCGTCTTTTGAAAATAATTCCCAAATTTGTATTGTCATGGTTCAAGAAGTTCATTTGTCTTGACAGAATTAACGAGATTATTTATAAGTATAGAGATTATCAAGGTGTAGATTTTGCAAATGCATTATTAGATGAGTTAAAAATTAAGCGACAAATAATCAATGAAGAAAATATTCCGTTGGAAGGTCGTCCGCTCGTAGTTGCCAATCATCCCTTGGGGAGTATTGACGGAGTAACACTGATTAGTATTATGGGAACAAAACGTAAGGATGTTTTGTTTCCTGTCAATGATATATTGTGTCAATTACCAGGATTGAAGAGTGTTTTCGTACCGATTAACAAATACGGTCGAAATGCAGCCAATCATAATGCTTTGAATGAAGCCTTTGCAGGTAATGCAGCGATGTGTTTCTTTCCTGCAGGAACGGAAAGTAAAATTATTAAAGGAAAATTCCAAGATTTTGAATGGAAGAAATCATTTATTAAGAAAGCACAGCAGTTTAGGCGTAATATTGTTCCCGTTTATATAGAAGGTATGAACAGCAAAGCGTTTTACCGATTCAGTAAAATAAGACGTTTTTTCGGAATTAAGTTCGATTTGGAAATGATTTGTCTTCCGCGTGAGATGTTTAAACAGGAAGGCAAGCAAATAACACTTACTTTCGGAAAGCCTATAGATTGTAACAGATTGAATGCCGGATATACGGCAAAAGAATGGGCGGATAAAATCCGCTCCCATGTTTATGAACTTAAAAATAATAGAAACGCTGTATTTTCTTATTAGTTAAGAATTGCACTTCCCTTTTATTTGTTTTAAGATAATCTTTGTCTCTGCAAAAACGGCAAAAAACAGAAAACTTCTTTGAAATGAGAAAAGTTTATGAAAAAGAAGTTTCCTGTTTTTTGTTTGTATTTGTATGATATATGCGGGAGAATAATCAAACCTTATGTTATAAATCAGTTCGAGGTTCAATAATTGTTCCCCATTCTCTTTTTGCTGCTCTTTTATTTACAATCTTGATACTTTCAATTGCATAGCGACCGTTGGGATGAAGAGAAATCATATCTACGACTCCGTCATGATGTTTCAAAACAACTCGGTTCTTGTCATATTTGTTTTTCTTTTTCCAAACATGTACAAACATTTCCTCAGGCTTTGTAGGATTGTAATTAGGGCAATCCCATTCATGAACTTTGGTTGCAAAGATTTCTTTCCAACGATTACCCGTGTAGGAATAAATACGGAAATAATTGATATTGGTATAGTCTCTATAAACAGTCATTAAACTGATTTCATCGGACCCGTCACCGTCCAAATCTCCCTCATTGACAAGAAAATATACGCCTAAATCCCCGTCTAATTGTAAAGGTGTCAGCTCGTCATTATCACTATACAGCATTGTTGCCGTTTCGTATAAGTTTTCCTCAAATCCGTCTCCGTCAAAATCACCTCTGATAGTAAAACGGGTTGAGTTATTCTTATTCCAACGCCACTCCGACGGTGTGAGATTTGTCATTATTACGTCCTGCCAAGGTTTCAACTCCATGACATTTATATCTTCCTGTTCTTCTTGTGCATTCATTGGAACGGATATAAAAGACAAAGTGAAAACGGCAATAAGACCCGATATGATTTGTGAGATTTTTCCGTTTATTCTTTTCATTATTCTATTATTTTATTGTTTGCAAACATACTATCAATAATTGCACCAATCTGTTATCAGTATTCAGAAATTTAATACAATCATTATCTACTGCTACTCTTCAATTGCTTCGTACCTAAGATTATCTATTATGTAGTTTTGACGTTCAGGAGTATTCTTACCCATAAAGAAACGTAAAACTTCCGGAGTTTGAGAATCGTGATTAAGTAATACGGGATCTAAACGAATATCTTTGCCTATAAAATGTGAAAATTCGTCAGGAGAAATTTCTCCAAGTCCTTTGAATCTTGTTATTTCAACTCCTGTTTTGAGTTTCTTTACAGCCTGTTGTTTTTCTTCTTCACTATAACAATAGAAAGTTTGTTTTTTATTTCTTACGCGGAACAGCGGTGTTTGTAAAATGTAGATATGTCCTTGCTTGACAAGTTCTGGAAAATATTGAAGGAAGAACGTCATAAGCAACATACGAATATGCATTCCGTCTACATCGGCATCAGTTGCAATTACGATATTGTTGTATCGCAGATTATCCATATCCTCATCAATATTAAGGGCAGCATGTAGCAGGTTAAACTCTTCATTTTTATAAACAATTTCTTTTGTTTCGCCGTAAGAGTTGTAAGGTTTTCCTCTAAGAGAGAAAACAGCCTGAACATTCGGGTCTCGTGATTTTGTAATACTGCCGGAAGCCGAATCTCCTTCCGTAATAAACAGAGTTGTTTCCAATCTCCTTTCGTCTTTGCTGTTATAATGAACTCTGCAATCGCAAAGTTTCCTGTTAACCAAAGATGTTTTCTTTGCACTTTCCTTTGCTAACTTTTTGTAGTTCTGCATTCCCTTGCGGTCTTTCTCATTTCTTACAATTTTTTCCAAAATAGAGTCCGCAATTTCTTGGTGCATGTAAAGGAACGGGTCAAGAGTCTTTTTTACAATGTCGTTTATATAGTTCCTTACCGTTATTCCACGGCTTTTATCATAATCTACACTACCTAACTTGGTTTTTGTTTGAGATTCAAAAACAGGATCTATTATTTTCAGACTTATTGCCGCAATTAATCCGCTTCTTATGTCGGAAGGTTCATAATCTTTCTTGAAATAATCTTTCATAACTCTGACAATAGCTTCACGAAAAGCAGCCAAATGGGTCCCTCCTTGGGTAGTATGTTGTCCGTTAACAAAAGCATAATGTTCTTCCGTCAATACTTTGTCAGAATGAGTAAATGCAAATTCAAAATCATCCTGTTTGAGATGAATAACAGGGTACAGAGCTTCTTCCTGCGATGACATATTGTCGTTGAGTAAGTCCAAAAGTCCGTTAGAAGAACGGAATTTTTGTTTGTTATAAACAATGGTAAGACCCTTGTTAAGATAAGTATAGTTCTTAACCATCTTAACAATGTACTCATTGATGAACGAATAGTTTTCAAACAATTCTTTATCAGGGACAAACTCTATAAGAGTGCCGTTAGGCTCTTGCGTATTTTCTATCGGGAATTCTTTAATAATTTCGCCTTTTGAAAATTCCGCCTTTTTTGTTTGATTGTCTCTGAACGATTGAACAAAGAAATAACTGCTCATAGCATTCACCGCTTTTGAGCCTACACCGTTCATTCCTACCGATTTTTTGAAAGCCTGAGAGTCTATTTTACCGCCGGTATTCATTTTAGCAACGCAGTCAATTAATCTGCCCAACGGAATACCGCGACCGTAATCTCTTACTCTAACCTTACCTGTATCAAATTCAATGTCAAGTTCGATAACCTTACCTTGACCCATTGCAAATTCGTCGATGGAGTTGTCCATTATTTCTTTTATCAACACGTATATACCGTCATCTGCGGAAGCTCCGTTTCCGAGTTTCCCGATATACATGCCGGGACGTTTTCTTATGTGTTCATTCCACACAAGAGTCTTTATATCTTCTTCGCTGTAATTTATAGTATTTTTTGCAATATCTTCCATAATACGAAGTGCAAATTTACAATATTTTTCAGAAAATTAGGGAGATTTTTCATAAATTTGCATTTTTGAATATAATGTATAAAAGCAGATGAAAAGGTTTTATATAATTTTGTCATTAATATGCTTTTCTTTCTTGTCTTATGCTCAGGACGGAGTTTCCGTTCCGGTGAATTTGCATGAAGAAGATATAGACGATTATTCGGCTGTTCTGTCATGGAGCGGTGGTGAAGGTATATTTAAGTATATAATTTCATACAATGCGGCAATGAGTGAAAACATTGTTGTAACGGAAACTTTTGATACGTCCGTTTATATTGATAATTTGATAGCCGCTACACAATATTTGTGGAAAGTGAGGGCAGTTGATGTCAATATGGATACAAGTGAATGGACGAATATACATTCATTTTACACTAACGGTGTAACTACGGATTGCAATTCCGTTGACAATCTGATTGTTTCAGCGGAAGAGGGCGGCAAATTATTGATACAATGGACAGGAGATGAAGAAAATCTTTATTGGGAAATAGTTTGCGATGAGATAGGTACAAATCCTGACGATATAGGACGGAGATTTTTCACTAATGAAATGGAATATGCGATAGAAGACCTTGAAGTCGGAAGATATTATCAGATAGCAGTGCGTACTCATTGCACAACATCGTTCGGAAATTGGAAATATGTATATGTAAAATATACTTCATCGGGCAATATTCCTGAGTTGCCGTTGGAATTTACTTTGGAGAATTCCGCTAATGACTATATCGGCTTAGTTTGTTCCAACACCAATCCTTGGGTTATCGGAACATTGCAGGATATTTCTCAGGATTCCTCGGCAAGCGTTTTGTTTATCAGTAATGACAATGCACAATCGGCAACGTTCAATAATGCCAAGAAAAGTATATCCTATGCATACATTGATTTTTTGTTGTCGGATGAAGCCGTAGGATTTTATTTGGATTTTTCTTTCAATTCCAATCTTGTTTCATCTGCAGACGGTATGAAAGTCTTTCTTGTAAGCAATAACAGCAATTTGGATATAGATTCTATTATAACGGATGCATATCAAGTAGGTTCGCCTGTTTATAACAATACTCATGGAGAATGGATTGACGAACATATAGATTTCGGCAATCAATTTGCAGGTTCTCCGCGTAAATTGGTCTTTGCGTGGGTTAATACGGATACTTGCTCAAGCAATGCTTCCGTTATGATTGACAATATTCGTATTATTCCGCGTTA
Organism: Bacteroidales bacterium; assembly: GCA_017477025.1. Classification (GTDB taxonomy): domain Bacteria; phylum Bacteroidota; class Bacteroidia; order Bacteroidales; family P3; genus Scybalousia_A. The sequence goes on from JAFUYA010000130.1 coordinate 13,401, forward strand.
TTGCCATATTCCTGACTCAATATCCGTAACTTCTGTAACGGATAACTCTGCGGAATTGTCTTGGAATTTGTACAACAATCAAGAATCTTTCAATATACAATACAAAAAAACGACAGACACGCTTTGGACTGAAATAAAGGACGTGTATAATCATTACATACTTGAGAATTTGGAAGAGAATACGTCTTATTTTTTCAGAGTGCAGGCAAATTGTGATGATGACATAAGTTTTTATTCGGATATGTATTCTTTTACAACCGATATTTATTTACTGCCTGTTGATAAAGCAACGGTAACGTATGAACCCGATTATAATTCCGTTCGGATTGATTGGGAAAAACTTGAGAATATCAAATACTACATTGTCCGTTACAAAGAAAACTCATCGAATGCGGAATGGATGCAACAGGAAACCGATATTAATTCCTGTGTTCTGAGCGGTTTGTCACCTAATACTGAATATGTTTTCAGTATCAAATACGTAACAATGCAGAATAAAGAGAGCAGATATACTGATGAAATAGTTTTTTCTACTATTTGTGCTTCTGTTGTTGATTATCCTTATATAGTGCAGGAGGAAATAACTTATGATATTCACGAATACTTTACAAATTTGCCGACCTGCTATGATACTTCGGTTTCTGCTTTGATAACTCCCGTATTTAATATTTCGGAATTGGAGACTGCGGAATTAAGTTTTGAGTTAATGTCAGATGAGAATGTTCGTATATACGTATCCAAAGACGGCGGAATTACATACAATTATGCCTGGACGATACAATCCGACCGTATATCCTCCGAATCATACACCTGTTTATCTTTTATTCTTTCCGACTATTCCAAAGAAAACAAAATAAGGATAAAGTTTGTATTCAATTCTGCAGGCAGACAGGAGCAAACGGCGAGAATAAAGAATATAAGCGTGAAAAGTGCATGCGTTGCACCGAGAAGTATGGAGATAGAAGAATCAGGAGAAAATTATATAGCCGTTTCATGGAATCAGGATGATATGGCAACGTCTTGGATAGCCAAAGCGTATGATTCAAAGGACAATTTGGTTAAATCCATTGTTACTGCCGAACCTCGTTGCGTATTTACCAATTTACTTAAAGCATCCGTTTATAAAATATCTGTCAGAAGTTATTGTTCCGAAACGGAGAGTTACGATTCTTCATATACTTATGCGACAACCTACGATCCTAACGGTGGAGAATGTCGTCCGCCAGTGGATTTCAAGGCTTATTGGTACAAAACCAAAGGGGAAGAAACCGTTTTGGTCAGATGGAATGCGGTTGCAGATGAAAAAATATGGGAAGTATGGTATAAAGATTTGTATGCTTTTGAGTGGGACAGGAGAATAGTAACGTTGAATCCGCAATTTTCACTTCGTAATCTGGAGCAGGGTGATACCTATGTAATAAAAGTTCGAACGGTGTGTGCCCCGGGGGACACTTCTGATTTTACACAAACGGATACCGTGTATGTAGGAAACAGTGGTTTGATAAGTGCAGACGAAGAACAAATATCCGTCAGTATATATCCTAATCCTGTTAAAGATATGCTTTATTTGGAAACTGACGGCGGGGTAATACACAACTTGTCCGTAATGACGGCGGATGGTAAAGAAGTAAAGTATTATGAAGATTTCATTTCGCCTGCAGATATGTCTTCATTTGCCGACGGAGTATATATACTTAAAGGATATATCAACGGCAGAAGATTTACTAAGACAATAATAAAACGTTGAAACTGTATGTAACTTTCGGGGTTTTGTTATAAAAGTTTTGAAAGTTTTGTTGTTTGCCTGACCTGTTGTATTAAGAACTGACCGTTGTTAATGACTTGCGAAAAATAAATTAACTTTATGGAAATAAAAAGTGCAAAATTTGAAATAAGCAGTGCGAGATTGGGGCAGTGTCCGCCGAATAAGTTTCCCGAAATTGCTTTTATCGGCAGAAGTAATGTAGGCAAATCATCGTTGATTAATATGCTTACGGGACATTCCAAATTGGCGAAAACGTCTTCCACTCCGGGAAAAACACAACTAATCAATCATTTTATTATTAACGATAATTGGTATATAGTTGATTTACCCGGGTACGGATATGCACAAGTTTCCAAAACGCAGAGAGAAAAGTTTTCTAAAATGATTGAGGACTATCTTTTGAAAAGAGAGAGCCTTTATTGTGTGTTCGTTCTTATCGATTCCAGATTAAGTCCTCAGAAAATAGATATTGAGTTTATTAATTTTTTGGGTGAAAACGGTGTCCCGTTTGAGATTATTTATACCAAAACGGACAAACAAAGTGCGAAGAAAACACGGGATAATATAAACGAGATGAAGAATACTTTGGAACAAACGTGGGAAGAATTGCCGAAGATAATGCTTTCTTCTTCTGAAACCAAAGCAGGTAAAGAAGAGATATTACAAGAGATTGAAAAAATTATACAGCAATGAAACAGATTAAAAGAGCGTTGATTTCTGTTTTCTCAAAAGAGGGAATAGACGTTATTGTAAACAAATTAAATGATTTGGGAGTGGAGATTTATTCCACAGGAGGAACATACGATTTTATAACAAAGATGGGTGTTCAGGCAAAAACCGTAGAGAGTCTTACGACATATCCTTCCATATTGGGCGGAAGAGTGAAAACTCTGCATCCTAAAGTTTTCGGCGGTATATTAGGCAGGACGGATAATGAGAACGACGTTAAACAAATGGCGGAATATTCCATTCCTGCTTTTGATGTGGTTATCGTTGATTTGTATCCTTTTGAAAAGACCGTTGAAAGCGGAGCCGACCATTCTGCAATAATAGAGAAAATAGATATCGGCGGAATTTCCTTGATACGTGCGGCTGCCAAGAACTATAACGACGTTATCATTGTGCCGAGTGTGGAGCATTATGAAGAATTTTACAATCTTCTTTGCGACAAGAACGGTTACAGCGACATTGAAGACAGGCTACAATTTGCTTCTTACGCTTTTATGGTATCGTCCCATTATGATACTATGATATTTAAGTATTTTAACAAGAAAACAAGTCGGCCTGAAAACGTTTTTAAAGAAAGTTTTGTTAAGGCAAATGCGTTACGTTACGGAGAAAACCCGCATCAGAAAGGATATTTTTACGGAAAGTTCAACGATATGTTCGAACAACTGCACGGAAAAGAGATTTCTTATAACAATATAGGCGATATAGATGCAGCAATAAATTTGATAGACGACTTTTCTGATACTGCTTTTGCGATAATAAAGCATAATAATGCCTGCGGATTGGCAGTAAGAGATACATTAAAGGACGCATATTTGAAAGCATTGGAGGGAGATCCCGTAAGTGCTTTCGGGGGTGTATTCGTATGCAACCGCAAAGTGGATAAAGCGACGGCGGAGGAGATGAATAAGATATTTATGGAAGTATGCATTGCTCCCGATTACGATAAGGAGGCATTGGATATATTGTTTTCAAAGAAGAATCGTATAATTCTCAGACGTAAGCAAACCGACAAATCCGATTATGTATTCCGCAGTGCGTTGAACGGCGTTTTGGTTCAGCAGAGAGATACGAAAGTGGAGAGTAAAGAAGAGATTGTAAGCGTAACCGACAGACAATTTACCGCAGAAGAGGTAAAAAATTTGCAGTTTGCTAACATAATAGTGAAACATACCAAGTCCAATGCAATAGTTATTGCAAAAGATTTGCAACTTTTAGGTTCGGGTACGGGACAGACTTCAAGGGTAGATGCTCTTTCCCATGCAATAGAGAAAGCCAAAAGTTTCGGTTTTGATTTGCACGGGGCTGTTATGGCCTCCGACGCATTCTTCCCGTTCAAAGATTGCGTAACTATGGCACATAAAGAGGGAATAGATGCAATTATACAACCGGGAGGCTCCATACGTGACGAAGAAAGTACGGAATATTGCAAAGGACATAATATGGCAATGGCAATGACGGGATTCAGACACTTCAAACATTAAGATTCCGTTTGCAGGTCAATGAATTTGTAAAGGTAATCCTTTAAAGGGTTACCTTTACTTTTGTATATTCCGTAGAAAAAACAGACAATGATACAAAACAAAAGCAGCAACGGAATTACCGTTGCTGCAAGCGTAAAAATGATTAATTATTTATTTATTGTTTATGCTAAAACAAATAATTTGCTATTCCTCTTTGGAGTTTTTACGCAATTTGTAACCTAATACTCCTGCTCCCAAACCTCACAACAATGCCGTTGCAGTACCTATAGGTTCAACCTTTCTCATATAAGATGCACTAACTTGATTCTTCGGTGTTTGTTTTGGTGTAGGAGGTACCATTTGAACATTTAACGTTACAACACTGATTAACAGTAAAGCCCCCAATGCAAGTAATTTCCTTATTTTCATATCTTATTTCCTCCTATATGTCTTATTTAACAATGATTTTCTCAACTTTGTTTCAGTTTGCAGTCTTTACCTTTACAACGTAAGCACCTGCATTTGCATTCAATGTGAAGTTGTATGTCTTTCCGCTGATCTCTTTGTTGTAAACAACTTGTCCCAACGTGTTCATAACTTCTGCATTCTGCAATCCGTTACCGTAAATATTGATTACGTTGTTGTCGTTGAATACTCTTACATCTGCCTGTGCAACATCAGTAACGGAGTTCTTCGTGCTGACGAATTTCATCTTGTATTTACCGTTGTTGTCGCCTTTGTCTGCAGTGAATGTAATGTCTGCATCATTCAATAACGTCTCCGTTCCGTTTGCAACATCAACAATTGAAACTGCCATATCGAAAGGAATGCTCTTTGCACTCAATGTAACTTCTTTGTCTGCCAATGCACGGAAGTTAATCTCCGTTTCGTAAGGAAGTTGAGCGAAATTGTTGGAAAGAACTTTTCTGTCATTAACGTTGAAGTCCATCTCTACCATATTCTCATTGTCAGAGAACAATGAATATGCATCATGTCCGTCAAAATTGTCGGATGCTTGCTCATTCATCTTTGCAAATGGTTTGTGTTGCATACCGCCTTTGGTTGATGTAACGAATGTTATCAAGTTATCTGAAACGGAAGATTTGGCTGCAATTAATTTTATTGTATCAGAATATTTCAATGCTCCCATTAAGGACTCTGCATTTTCTTTACTTGCAACAAAGAATCCTTCCAAAGGATAGATTTTATCTGAATCGCCACCAATACTTGTCTTCCAAGAACCT
>JAFUYA010000131.1 GCA_017477025.1 Bacteroidales bacterium
AAAATCTCTTTTCTTATCAACGGTTCGCCGCCTGCAAGGATGTTGAAGTTAATTCCCAACGAAGAAGCCTCTTTAAATATCTGTTTCCATTCATTTGCAGAAAGCATCTTTTTATCTTCTTTATGCAAATCGTTACAAGAGTTGTTTGCTCTTGCGTAACATCCTTTACAGGACAGATTACAAGTGGAGGCAATGCTGGAAATCAGAAACGGAGGTACGTTAATTCCGTCTTGTTTTGCAACTTTATCACGTTTTTTTATACTTTTGGAAAAAGTTTTCTGCATTTTGAGGATAAACAATGCCTGTTTCGGATTGGTTATTACGCTTTTGTAGGCATCAGTCATTATATTGCGTATAGCATCTGACAAATAGGTTTCTAAATTTTCCATATTAAATTAGATGTTATTTGTGTTTCAACGAATTAATTATGTTATCCAAAATCGGAATTATGGTAACAAGTTCTTTTTCCGAGATATTTTTTTCTTTAAGATACTCCATCATACAATAAGGTACATCTTTGGCTTTTTCTTCTAATTCTTTACCTTTTTTTGTCAAAGAAACAATAGTCTGACGTGTATCTTTACCGCTTTTTTCACGTTTAATAATCCCGTCTTTTTCCATTCTCTGCAACAGTGGTGTGGTAGTATTGCTTTCAAGAGACAATCTGTGCGAAATATCACTGACAGGAATATTATCCTTTTCCCACAATATCATCATGACAAGATATTGCGGATAGGTAAGATTTATTTTCTGTAAAAAAGGTCTGTAGCATTGAGTGACCAAACGTGATGCCGTGTAAAGACGGAAACACACTTGTGAATCCAAGCTTAGTTCTTTGTAGGGCATATATTATTGTTTTAACATTTTTTGTATATCTGTTTCAACCTTTGCAGGCACTGTAGTCGGAGCGTAACGCTTTATGGTCTTGCCGTCACGAGAAATCAAAAATTTTGTAAAATTCCATTTGATTTTGCTACCTAACAATCCTTTTGTTTCGCTTTTCAGATATTTGAAAATCTCATGAGCATTATCTCCATTCACGTCAATTTTTTTCATTATCTGAAACGTTACTCCGAAATTCAATTGACAAGTTTGTGCTACTTGGTCATCACTTCCAGGTTCTTGATTTGCAAACTGATTACAAGGGAATCCGATGACAACAAGACCCTCATCCTTGTATTTTTGATGCAGTTCTTCCAAACCATTAAACTGACCTGACAATCCGCATTTGGTTGCCGTATTGACAATGAGCAGGACTTTTCCCTTAAATTGGGAAAAATCCAACTCTTTGTTTGCACTTGTCAGTGCTTTATAATCATATATTGTAGCCATATCAAGCCTTATTCTTTTTGCTATTAATCCAACTTCATTATTCTTTGCATTCCCAAATTTTCGTAGCCTTCGGGACAATGTGTAGAAAGATAAACGGTAGGATTTTCCTTAACAAATTGTCTTACTCTATCCAAAGTCTCTCTTGATTGCTTAATATCATCGAAGACAACGGAACACTTATTTGCTTTAAGTGCGGCATCGCAATAAGTAACATCGCCTTGGAACATATAGTATTTACCTTCGTCTTCCGCAATTATGATACTATTGCCGTAAGTATGACCTTTGGCTTCAATAAAATAAATTCCGTCCGCTATTTTCTGACTTTTAGGGAAATTGTGATACGCTCCGTCAGAATAATCTGCAATAACGATGTTATCGCCTTCAAGTTTCATTGCCTGAGCATCCTCTTTGGAGATGTAGATTTTTGCGTTTGGAAAATGTTTTATTGCACCTGAATGGTCGGGATGCTTATGTGTGATAAGTATTTTACTGACTTGTTCTGGCTTGTAACCTGTCTGCAAAAATGAATCCATATAATCCGCTACTTTGTCGCCTATATACAACGGTGCACCTAATTTTTTTGGCGGTACAGGGGCATTGTAGTCAAATCCCGTATCTACTAATATGACTTCTTTACCGGTATCTATCAAAAAATTCTGTAAAGAGGAACGGTAAATGATTTGTTCGTCAAATTTTTCTTTACCTTCTTCTCCTCCGAATGCGAACGGCTGATTCATAAAGCCATTATCAAACATTCTTATTGCAAGTATTTTCATTATTGTAAGTATTTTTCCTGATTATTGGTTATTGTGCTGATATTATTATAAAAAACAATCAACTTAAAACGAATATTGTCGTTGCAGACAAAAAATATGTACAAAACAAGTTGCCTTGTCTTGTACATATTTTGTTACACTGATTGTTTCATTTTCCTTTATAGTTAAAAGGTTAATGTTTCGACAGGTTCCATCAGTTTGAAGAATGTAGCCGTTGCATCACTCAAATAATACATTACAGCATTCTCTCCGTTTTCTCCTGTAATAGGTTTCAAAGCAGGCATCTTTGCCATCATAGCATCTTTAACAACCTGACGGTCGTCTTTAACAAGTTTGCAACTTATTCTAAGTGTCTGACCTTTGAATGTACAAATTTCTGCTTTCGGATTAACGGCTATTTGCTTTGTTGCATTGGTCTGATTGAAAGCCATAATGTATATACGGTCTTCAAAATACAACATTGCTCCATAAATTCTTACTCTCGGTTGGTCGCCCTCGGTGGTTGCCAAGTAGAAATTTCCTGCATTTTCAAGGAAATCATAAACTTTTTTTACTGAATCCATGACTGCAACTAATATTTTAAAGTTGTTTCATCAACCAAGGTTTGTAGCCAAGTTTTTCAATAAGGTCAAGTTGTTGCTCACTCCAATACATATCTTCCTCTTCGTCTTTAAGATATTCTTTCATTATGTCGTAAGTGGTAACATCCTCGCAGATACTTGCCATGCATTTTCTTAAAAGTGCGATGCCGTCAATAGAAATTTGCAATTCGCTTTTGATGTACTCGCAAGGTTCGTTCTCAAGTTTAACTTCGCCTCTTGCTTCGTGCTTAACTTCTCCGCCAAGGTCAAGAATACGGTCAATGAATTTATCAACCCAGCCCATTTCTTCTTCAAAATGTTCTGTGTATTTTGTTCCTAATTTCTCAAAACCTTGAGAAGAAAACATTTTGCCTTGCAATTTGTGTGCGAATGCTTGATTTGATAAGTTTGTTACAAAGAATTGTAACGCTTCTATTGATTTTTGTTTGTCCATGTCTATAAATTTTTAATTGTTAATAAATACTTTTCGCTTAAAATGTATAACGACTTAAATCGTTTGCGACGCAAAATTACATATTTTATTTTAAATCGCAAACGATTTATTAGAAAAAAGTTGTATTTAAGAAAGATTATTTAATGATTTTCCCGTTTAATAGGGTCATTTCTATACAATTGTCAAAAGTTTTTCCAATTAACGGAGACCATCCGCATTTAGATTTTATTATGTCCTTTGTTACTATAGTTCTCTTTTGAGGATTGATTATGGTCATGTCTGCATAATATCCTTTCTTTATTTCGCCTCTGTCTTTTATATCAAAACGTTTTGCAGGATTAATACACATTTTCTCTGCAATTAAAGACAAACTCCAGTTTTCTTCCTTTGCAATCTGCAACATCATCAGCAAGGAAAACTGTAAGGAAGGTATTCCGCTGGGACATTGAAAATAATCTTTCTGTTTCTCTTCCAACAGATGCGGAGCATGATCTGTAGCGACTATATCTATAAGTCCTTCTTTTAACGCCTGACGTAACAAATGTCTGTCATTTGATGTTTTAATTGAAGGGTTACATTTGATAAGATTTTTCAAGTCCTTATAGTCATCTTCGCAAAAATAGAGATGATTCGGTGAAACTTCTGCGGTTATATTCTTATTCTCCAGTCTGTCGTTTGTAAGTAAGGAAATTTCTTTTGCGGTAGTTAAATGAGCGATATGGAATTGTGTATCATATTTCTTAGCTAAACTGACTGCAAAAGCGGATGAATTGTAACAAACATCGGTATCTCTGATAAGAGAGTGGATATTGTGCGGTAATGGTGAGAGATTTTTATATTTCTCAATATTCAAACGAATAAGTTTTTCGTCTTCACAGTGTGCAACAATAATTTTATCCGACTTTTTAAACAATTCTTTGACTGAATCTTCGTTATCAACCAGCATATTTCCGGTAGAAGAACCGAGAAACAATTTAAGTCCTGCAAGGTATTCGCTTTTCAGTTCAACGGCTTGCTCAATGTTATTATTTGTTAGTCCGAAAAACAAGCGAAAATTACATGCCATGTTCTTTTTCGCCAGTTCAACTTTATCAAAAAAAGCCTTTGTATTCGTAATAGGTGGTGTATTATTAGGCATATCAAAAACAGTCGTAACGCCACCGAACAAAGCAGCCAGACTTTCTGTTTTCATATCGGCTTTTTCTTCATTTCCGGGTTCCCTGAAATGGACATGTACGTCAATTATTCCGGGAAAAATTATTTTTCCGCTGCAATCTATGACCTTAGTGTCATCGGAAAGAGACGATACAATATCCTCATCGAAAATTTCTTTTATTCTGTCATTTTCGATGAGGATATTCTGCGGCTTGTCAATTAATAAGCCACCTCTTAAATAAGTATACATTAATTAAATTGCTCTTCGTTATCTACTTCTTCTGCAATAGCGTCATCAACTAAGATTCTACCGCAATATTCACACACAAGAATCTTCTTGTGCATCTGAATATCCATCTGTCTTTGGTGTGTTACTTTATTGAAACATCCTCCGCATGCATCCCTGTCGACTTTAACTACGGCAAGTCCGTTTCTGGCATTACCTCTTATACGTTTGAATGCTTGAAGATATCTTTCACCTTTCGGTTCTTCCGATAAAGCAGCCTCTTCTTTAAGTTGGATGTTCAACAATTTCTCTTCCTGTTCGGAAGTTTCTTTTACTATAGACTCCAATTCGGTTTTCTTATGTTCAAGATCGTTTTCTTTTTGTGCAAGTTTATCTTCGGCTTCCTTAACCGTACGGTTTATTGCTTCGATTTCGTTATTAGCTTCACGGATTCTTTTCTCGCAAAGTTCTATTTCCAGTTGTTCAAACTCAATTTCCTTTGCAATAGAATCGTGATCGCGTATATTCTTTACTTTGTTTAACTGGGTTTCAAATTTTGCTATTGCAGCCTTATGCTCGGTAATGGCCTGATTGTGTTCTGCAATTCTGTCTCTGCATTCCTGCTGTTGTTCGTTTTGTTTTGTGATTCTGGTATTCAAACCTTCAATAGTATCTTCCAAAAGTTTCACTTGCTCAGGCAATTCTCCTCTGACTTTGCGGATTTTGTCGATTTCAGATTCTATTTTCTGCAATCTGTACAAAGATGTAAGCAATTTTTCTACTCCTTTATCCGCATCAATAGCGTGAAAAATAACTTTAGGCTCTTCTTTTTTTGTTTTCTTTGCCATATTTTTATAAGAATTTTACTCTATTTTCCTCTTTTGTAATATACAATGGTGCAAAATTACAAATTTTTTTTGAAATAATATCAAAAAATCGTTGTTTTATGAATTGCTCACTTTCGAAATGCCCTATATCTGCAATTATAATTTTGTCTTCACAGGAAAGGAAGTCGTGGTATTTCAAATCGCCAGTAAGAAACATATCGCATCCTTTTTGAATGGCAGCATCAATTAAGAAACTTCCCGAACCGCCGCAATAACCGACTTTTTTAATTTTCTTTTCTGTGTTACCCGCATACCTGATTGAGTAAAGATTTAAAGATTTTTTTACTTTTTGCAGATAATCTTCGGCACGACATTCCTGTTCCAATACTCCTACGGCACCGCTTCCCAAAAAGTTTGTTTCGGATGAATATCTTTCGTTGTCAAGCGGCGAAATATTCCCTAAAAATAACTTCTCACCGAGAACTGCATTAACACCGATTAAGGAAGAATCCATGTTGGTATGTGCCGAATAAACGGCAATATCGTTTTTTATGGCAAGAGTCAGTATATTTGTTATTTGCGAGCCGTGTTCCAATTTTTTGATACCGTGAAATATGAAAGGGTGGTGCGATATGATGAGGTTACATTTTTTTTCAACGGCTTGCCTTACGGTTGAAGCAAAGACGTCCAGACAAATCAATACTCCGCTGCATTCTTTATTAACATCGCCTATTATAAGTCCTGCATTATCATAACTCTCCTGCCAATGTAAAGGAGCAACTTCTTCTATTGCAAAGATAATGTCTTGTATGTATGTTCTGTTCCTCATAATTAATCTGATTTTGATAAGTTTTATTCGCTCATTATACAATCATACCGCTGCCGTAACATAATTTGCATTCGGTATCATAAATGACTCCGTATTGTCCTTGTGCAACGCCTTGAATTTTCTCGGCAAAACGAACGTGATATATGTCATCTTTTTTACTAATCCAGCCTTGAGTGAAATCAGGAGTGTGGCGAATTTTGAAACGTATTTCTTTCTCGCCCTCAAATTCACCGAAAACATCTTCGGTTATGAAATGCATACCGCCAAGATTCATTTCCATACCGTATTGCGTTATAGGGTCATAACCTTGTGAAACATACAAAACGTTATTCGGGATGTCTTTTTTTACAACAAACCAAGGTCCTCCCGAAAGTCCCAATCCCTTACGCTGACCTATGGTATGAAACCAGAATCCTTTGTGTTTGCCCAAAATTTTTCCCGTTTCCAATTCGACAATATCGCCTTGCTTTTCACCCAAATAGCGTCTTATGAAGTCGTTGTAATTTATTTTACCCAAAAAACAAATACCCTGTGAATCCTTTCTTTTTGCTGACGGCATTTTCTCACTTAATGCAATTTCCCTTACCTCACTTTTATCCATGTGTCCGATAGGAAATATAGTCTTTTTTAATTGTTCGTAAGTAATCTGTGCCAAAAAATCCGTCTGATCTTTAACGGGATCTTTGGCTGTGGAGAGAAATTTTTTATCTCCTGTCATCGTAGTGGTGCAGTAATGTCCTGTTGCAATGATGTCAAAATCTTTTCCCCATTTATCGTTAAATGCTCCGAACTTTATCAACTTATTGCACATAATATCGGGATTCGGGGTCAGCCCTTTATGTACCGTGTCAATAGTATATTTGACCACCGTGTCGAAGTATTCTTTTTGCAAATTAACCACTTCCATCTTGCATCCGTATTTACGTGCAATGAAAGTTGTTATTTCAATATCTTCTTCCTTCGGACATTCCGAGTCGTCCATACCTATCATTATATAGAAGATAGTGGGAGTTATACCCTGCTCCTTTAATTTATAAACAACTACGGAGGAATCCACTCCTCCGGATACTAAAGCCGCTACATTCATAATTTGCAAAATTACAAAAAAATATGACACGTCAATTGTGTTTTCTTGAAAATGCCTCTGAAATACTCTGTTTTACAGCGGAAAAAGCAAAATTTACAATGTGAAAAATACAAATCGTAAGTTAATGTAAATGAATTGTTTAAAAAACAGTGTGATTTCTGTCGTTTTTTTAATGATTTCGGCGAAAATCACGCACTTTTTTGTCAAAATCACAGACTTTTTTTTGAGAATTAAAGAAAGTAGTTTTTTCAGTTGTGTTTTATTTTGTTTGATGACGGAAAAATCTGGTGTGTATGATGATTTTTCCGCAAAAAAGTGAAAAATACTGATATTTGGGTATTGTAAGGACTGAACAACGGTTGTAATTTTGCAAAAGAAAAAGAAAATAGTGCCTAAAACATTATTATAATTGTTCCTTAAATTTTCAAGGGAGGTAAGTCTGTAAGAAGCTTATCTCCTTTTAGTTTTTACAAAAACGCAAAATTATACATCCTTATTATATCAAAATGGCTGATATTTTGTATCTTTGCAAACAAAAAGCATAATAACATGGAAATCAAAGACGCAATAAAACAAAGACACAGTGTAAGAAATTATCTTGATAAACCTATTGAGGAAGAAAAAGTAAACATTTTGTTGAAAGAGATTGAAAAGATTAATAAAGAAAATGATCTCAATATACAATTGGTGCTGAATGATAAGGATGCGTTCGATACCATGCTGGCTCATTACGGCAAATTTACAAATGCCGTCAATTATTTTGCTCTTGTAGGAAAAAAATGCCGAGATTTGGAAGAAAAGTGCGGTTATTTCGGAGAAAAATTGGTGCTTCTCTCTCAAATGTCAGGACTTAATACGTGCTGGGTTGCACTTACTTTCAGCAAAAAGAAAAATCGGATTACTATTAATGAAGATGAAAAACTTGTCTGTGTAATATGTGTCGGTTACGGTGCTACTCAGGGCAATAATCATAAAATAAAAACATTTGAACAGGTAACAAAGAATGCTCAAAACTCTCCTTTGTGGTTCAAAGACGGAGTTCAGGCAGCATTATTGGCTCCTACATCGCTTAATCAGCAAAAGTTTTGTTTCAGTATTGAGAATAATAAAGTCAGAGTTCAGAGAAAATGGGGCCATTATACCAAAATAGATTTGGGAATTGTAAAGTATCATTTTGAAATAGGGGCAGATTTGACCGATTATGTTTGGGAATAGGGGAATAAATATATTTTATTTATTTCTCGTGTCCGTTTTTTTTCTTAATTTTGCAGATATATTTGAAATCTGATAGCAAATTATGAGTCATTTACCGTCATTGATAACCGATTTAGCGGTGATTCTTATCTTGGGTTCCGTTTTTTCGTTGATATGTAAATATTTAAAGCAACCGGTTGTACTGGGTTATATCATAGCAGGGTTTATTGCAGGACCGAATTTTGCGTTTTTTCAGACAGTTGATGCAAACAATATATCCGTTTGGGCAGACATAGGAGTTATTTTCCTTTTGTTCGGAATGGGGTTGGAGTTCAGTTTCAAAAAAATGCTTTCCGTCGGTAAAGTAGGCGGAAAGGCTATGTTGTTTGAAGCAGTGAGTCTTTCAATTGTCGGATTTCTTGTCGGAAGGTTGCTGGGCTGGAATACGGCTGATAGTTTGCTTCTGGGAGGTATGTTGATTATGTCCTCAACTGCAATAATAGTCAAAACGTTCAATGATTTGGGAATGACGAAAGAAAAGTTTTCCGGCATAGTCTTCGGCATTTTGGTCTTTGAAGATTTATTTGCAATCATAATCATGGTTTTGATCTCAACATTTGCGGCAGGTAAGAATTTTGAAGGAGCACAACTTGCCATGACGATAGGCAAATTAGTTTTCTTTATGATACTTTGGATCCTCTCAGGTATATATCTTATTCCGACATTTCTAAAGAAAACGGGGAAACATTTAAATGACGAAACGCTTCTTTTGGTTGCAATGGGATTGTGCCTTTTGATGGTTGTCCTTGCAACAAATGCCGGTTTTTCCTCTGCATTGGGAGCATTTGTGATGGGAAGTATTTTATCGGAAACCGTTGAAAGAGAGAGAATAGAAAAAATTATTGCACCCGTTAAAGATTTGTTTTCTGCAATATTTTTTGTTTCGGTAGGAATGATGGTCAATCCTACGGTATTGTTGGAAAATTTCACTACGGTTATCGTGATTTCCGCAACAAGTATTTTGGGAAAGATGATATTTTCCACAACAGGAGTCAGATTGTCAGGACAGGATCTGAAAACTTCCATGCAAAGCGGGTTTTCTTTGGCTCAAATGGGAGAGTTTTCATTTATCGTTGCCGCAATGGGTATGAATTTGGGTTTAACAAGTGAAAAAGTTTATCCTATAGTTATAGCCGTTTCCGTTATTACTACTTTCACCACTCCTTATTGTATGCGTTTGGCAGTGCCTGCTTATGAGATTATCGAAAAAATACTTCCCGAGAGATTTTCCGGGCTTTTGGTTTCAAGAAGAGAAAGTAACGACGGCAGGGCAGAAGAGGAAAAAAGCGAATGGAGACAATACTTACAGTCTTATTTCTCACGTTTGGGAATTTATTTGATAATGTGTATTGCTGTACTTTCACTAAGTTTTGCATTTTTATTACCTTTTGCCAACTCGGGGAATCATACCTTAGTAAAAAATATTGTTTGTGCTGCAGGGACCTTAATAATTATGGCTCCGATGCTTAGAGGTATGATCCATAATATGGGGAAACAGGCTTATTTATTTATAACCATTTGGACTGGTTCTCAATCGGACGGAGATGATAAGACAAACAGAGGATCGTTTTCGCAGAGTGATAAATTTATATTATCGTTCCTTGTCGCAATTCGTTATGTTATAGCGGTCATATTAGTGTTTATCGTACTGAATCGATATTTGCATCTGCCTGCGTTTGTAATTGTAATAGTTACATTTGTATTTTTTGCATTGATATTTAATAGTAAGAAACTTTTACGTTACAATTGGGCAGTGGAATCAAGATTTGTAAAGAATTTCAACGCACGTCAGATTGTAGAACAGTCAAAAAAATCGAAAAATAAGTTGAATGAATTGAATAATTTGCATTGGATTGATTCTAATATGTATTTTGCCGAGTATAGTGTGGGAGAAGGAAGTAAGTTAGATTCAAAAAGTTTAAAACAACTCAATTTCCGTACAGAATACAATGTGATTATCATATCTGTTGAAAGGAACGGCGTGGATTTTGATTTTCCGGACGGCGATTTTTCTTTACAAAGTGGCGATATTTTATGGATATTGGGGACAATCGGCTCACTCAGACGATTGGATATGGATGATGACAGCGTGAGTCTTGATTATTCCAAAATCATGACCTTGAATCAGTTTAACATATCCCAGAGAGAGAAAGAAAATTCCACTATTCATTGTCTTACCTTCCAGATAGAACCCGGCAGTGAGTGGATAGGTAATTCTCTTATGGATTCTACGCTTATGCAAAGCAGATGTATGGTGATTGCAATTGAAAGAGATGACGTTCCTATCATTAATCCGTCATCGCATCTCAAATTCAAAGAAAAGGATATCGTATGGGTTATAGGTGATAAGACTATTATTTATAAACTTTTGGAGAAAACTTATTTCGGCGAATCCTGATCGTCTCTGTATGCAAAGCGACAAAAGGCGGAATCTTACATATTGTAAACAGATATGAATGTATTTTTTTGTTGATTGTGCAGTTAGTTCAGTTTTTTATAAATAAAAAAGCATGGAAATACAATTTTTCCATGCTTTTTGTTAATGAATAAAATCCGGTATTTAGCATCCCAGACGTTTTTCAAGTCTTTGACGAATTGCTCCGATGAAATCAGCAGAATTAACAGCCTTAGGAGTGATTCCTTCCATCAAATTAACTAAATCTTTAGTTGCTATACCTTCGTTAAGAGTGTCAAAGCAAGCACCTTCCAACTGATCGGCAAAATTAACCAATTCTTTGATTCCGTCAAGTTCGCCTCTCTTTCTCAAAGCACCGCTCCAAGCAAAGATAGTAGCCATAGGGTTAGTAGAAGTTTCCTCTCCTTTCAAATATTTATAGTAATGACGTGTAACAGTTCCGTGAGCGGCTTCGTATTCATAATTGCCGTCAGGAGAAACCAAAACACTGGTCATCATAGCTAAGGAACCGAAAGCGGTAGATACCATATCGCTCATAACATCACCGTCATAGTTTTTGCAAGCCCAGATATATCCGCCTTTACTTCTGATAACACGTGCAACTGCATCGTCAATAAGGGTATAGAAATACTCAAGACCTAACTCTTCAAACTTTTGTTTGTATTCTTGATAAACTTCGTCAAAGATAACACGGAATTGAGCGTCGTATTTCTTCGAAATAGTGTCCTTAGTTGAGAACCAAAGATCTTGTTTTGTGTCAATAGCGAATTTGAAACAAGAGTGAGCGAACGAACGTATGGATTTATCCGTGTTATGCATACCTTGAATAACGCCTTGTCCTTTAAACTCATGAATAACAACTTCTTCTTTCTTACCGCTTTTGCCTTCAAAGACAAGTTTAGCCGTTCCTTCTTCCTCAGCACGGATTTCAACTGATTTATATACATCTCCGTAAGCGTGACGTGCGATAGTGATAGGCTTTTCCCAGTTTTTTACAACGGGTTTTATTGAAGGAATTGTGATAGGAGTACGGAATACCGTTCCGTCAAGTATGGAACGAATAGTACCGTTAGGACTTTTCCACATTTCGTGTAACTTGTATTCAGTCATACGTTGTGCGTTAGGTGTAATTGTAGCACATTTAACGGCAACACCGTATTTCTTTGTAGCCTCTGCAGCATCCTTTGTTATTTGGTCATTGGTTTCATCTCTTTTTACCAATCCCAAATCATAGTATTCTGCTTTCAAATCAACGAACGGGTTAATCAATTCGTCTTTTATCATTTTCCACAAAATCCTTGTCATTTCGTCACCGTCCATTTCTACCAATGGGGTAACCATTTTAATTTTTTCCATCGTTTGTTTAGAATTTTTATTTTATTTTTTTACTTAATGTCTTGCTTTTTTATTGTTGCAAAGGTACAAAAAAAACAATAACCACCAAAAAGAATTGAAATAAAATGCATTCAATGCATAATTCCGACACGAAAACTATATGTGCTTGTCGTTTGTACAGTATTAATAACTATGAATACACTTATTTCAGTTTTGTATTGTATATATTGAATTATTTGTGTTGTAGAAACTTATCGACAATCCTTATTATGCAAAAGAACACTTTTTATACTTATGATACAAAATTAATTTCGTACTTTTGCAAATTCCGAACGGATACTTTATACGGCATTGATTGGCGGCAAAACAAGTATATACAGGTTATAAAAAAAAGATATATCAAAATGAATAAAAAGAAAATTTTAATCGGATTGGGACTTTGTGCATTTTTTGTCAATACGGCAAATGCTCAACTTACGGAATATACTGCAGGGAGCAGGAATCCTTTGTCCTGCACCAGTATTATGGTAGGTAAATCGGCTTCTACGGACGGTAGTGTCATAACTTCTCACACTTGCGACTCATGGTATCGTACGTGGTTTAATATTGTTTCTGCAAAAGACTGGAATGACAAGGATTCTACCGCAATCTATGACGGTAAAATGCATACTCAATCTCCAGAAGATTCCACAAAAATGTATCAAACAGGTAAAATACCGCAGGTAAAGCACACATACCGATTTTTAGATTCGGCATATCCTTGCTTAAATGAGAAACAATTGGCTATGGGAGAAACTACCGTTTCGGGACGAGATACATTGATAAATCCGAAGGGGATGTTCAAAATAGAGGAATTGGCAAGGATTGCATTGGAGAGGTGTTCAACAGCCAAAGATGCCATACTGCTTATGGGAGATTTGGTAAAAAAATACGGTTACGGCGATGCGGGTGAGTGTTTAACCATAGCGGATAAGAAGGAAGTATGGATATTTGAGGTATTCGGAGAAGGAAAGGATAAAATAGGCGGAGTATGGGCGGCAGTACGCATACCTGATGATGAAATAGCCGTTTCAGCCAATATTTCTCGTATATCACGTTTGTCAAAGGACAAAAACAATTGCTTGTATTCGGACAATGTTTTTGATGTAGCAAAGAAATTGAAACTTTGGGACACAAAAGAAGAGTTTTGTTTCTGGAAAGCCTATTCGGGAGGCAATTATTTCGGAGAAAAAAAGAATTACAGCGTAAGAGAATACTTCATAATGAATACTCTTGCTCCTTCATTGCACTTGAGCGACACGGTGGAGGAGCTACCTTTGAGTGTAAAACCCGACCATAAAGTGTCGGTTGAGGAAGTTTCGTATTTGTTGGGGTCGTATTATGAAGGTACGGATAAGAATTTGAGCGGCAGACATTTGATTCCTAATCCTAAAAGAAAGGATAAAGACGGTAATTTAGTGGAGAATGAACCTGACAGTATAGTTTCTCCGTTTTCCAATCCTTGGATGCGTCCTGATGAAATCAATATGTATTATGCAATGGGGGATTCCGCAATGCAGAACATTCGTACTGTAAGTGTGCCGTGGTGTGCTTATTCTACTGTTATCCAGTTAAGGAGTTGGTTGCCTGATGACATAGGAGGGGTTGCTTGGATTGCACTTGACAATCCGGGAGAGAGTCCTCGATTCCCTGTTTTTTGCGGAAATACCGATTTACCTCAAATGTTAAAAATCTGCGGACAACATACTGACAGAGATGATGCGGCATTGTGGCACTATCGTAAGGCAAACCGTTTGGCAACAGTCAGATGGGGGACGTATCGTAAGATGTTGGAGCCAGCAAGAGATTATTTTATGCAAAAAGGACAGAGAGAACTTTCTTGGGTTGAGAAAATGTACACGGATTTGCAAGCCGAGGATACAGAAAAAGCAAAGATAATGTTGAACGGTTACGTTTCCGATTTCTTCGGAGCCACGATATTGAAATGGGATGAATTGGCAAGAAAATTCTGGCGTCAGACATGGACGGGATTTTGATGAAAATTAGTTCCAATACAAAATTTAAGTAAATGACTAATTGTTTCAGATAGTCAAAGACAGCCAAAAGACGTGTGATGATTGCATAAAATCGCATGTCTTTTTTGATTTGTTTTCTAATTTTTTTTGATTGAAAATACACTATAGAGTTTCGAAAAAAAATGTCAGTGATTTTGAAAGTTTTTTTAATAAATTCTTCAAAAATCATTAAAAAAACGTCGGAAATCACGCTGTTTTCTTACTCTGTCTTAAACAGAGAGTTACAGAAGTTTCAGATATTATGTAATTTTTTTTGAATTATCGGAATCGTGATTATATTATCCGTTTGTTCGTTTTACAATGAGAATTGATATTTCATAAAGTAACCATATAGGCAGAAACACTACGGACAATGTGAATATATCGCTGGTAGGAGTTATTATTGCTGCGGCGATAAGTATAATGATCACTGCATGACGACGGTACTTTTTCATTATACCGTGTTTCAATAATCCGATTTTGGCAAGTAACCACGACAGGATAGGTATTTCAAAAACAATACCGAAAATTAAAGACATAGTAAGCAATGTATCCATGTACGATTCCAAAGAAAGAAAGGTAGAGACCTCTTTACTTATTTCGTATGTTGCAAGAAAACGCAATGTAAGAGGAAATATCAGGAAATAATTTACTAAAGTCCCAGCCAGGAACATCGCATAGGCGGATATTATTATATGAGAAGAATATCTTTTCTCGTTTTCATACAGAGCCGGAGTGATAAATTTGAACAATTCGTATATGATATACGGAGATGACAATATGATACCCGTAACAAAAGATACTTTCAAATGCGTCATAAACTGCCCTGACAGAGTCGTATTCATTAAAAATACGTCAAAATCCTCTCCGCCCAGAAATTTGTAACTTATAAACGAAGAGTTTTTCGGAGCAAATATTATATTGAACAAGAAATCTTTGAAGAAAAATGCAACAGCGGTACATACCGCTGTAATAACGATTATTTTAATCAAGACTCTGCGTAAATCGTCAAGGTGTTCCCAAAAAGTTTCTTCCATAAAAAATTGCAGGAACTATTCCTTCTTTTCCTCACTGTCGGTATTTGTATCGCCGTTCATTCCGTCCTTAAAACTTTTTACACCCTTGCCTAATCCTTTCATTAATTCAGGAATCTTTTTTCCTCCGAACAACAAAAGAACTACTAATGCTATAACCAATATTTCAGGCATTCCCAATCTACTCATAACTCACTAATTTAGTATTTGATGACTAATGATTTGCAAAATTACATAAAAATCTTTATTCGACAATACTATGCAACAGTAATATCTGAATAAACGTGTTTATTTTTCCATTTTACTGTTTTGTTTTCTGTAAAGTTTCGGAGATATTCCCATCTGTTTCTTGAAAAATTTACCGAAAAAAGAGGTACTCGGGAAATTCATGTCATTACTTATTTCCTGTATGCTCTTATCTGTATATTTCAATCGACGAATTATTTCCTGCAATGTATAATGATGTATTAATTCCAGAGCATTTTTACCGCTTGAGTTTTTAATTGCCGAAGACAGATATTTGGTTGATACGTTCAACTTGTCCGCTGCCTTACTTACGGAACGTATCATTCCTTTTTCCTTTGTTAATAGTTCAATAAAACGTTGGGTCAAAACATCTCCCTGTCGTATTTCATTATTTTGGTAAAAGTTGTCGGTAGATATGTAACGGGAAGTTATGATTAGAAACTCATATATTAAGCAGAGCAGCAATGAGTGCATGATTTCCTTATGATAAATGTTTATGGAAGAGTTCAATTTAGTTTCTGCGATGTAATAGTATTGACGTATTATTTGTATATCTTCATCTGTTAGCGGAATTATCGGATTTCTGCCGACATAATACAATGTACGCCAAACATTTTTACTTAAATAAATCTCGGAATCAATGGATGAGACGGAGTAACCTATGATTTTTGCATTGAAATCCTTGCTGATGGAATAGTTATTCACTATCATATTCGGAGAAATGACAATAAGGTCATTTTTATGTATTGAACAGGATTTCTCATTAAGTTGAATTGTTCCTTCACCTTTTAAGCAGAATACCAAAACAAACATATCAACTGCGATTTGTCTGAAATGTTCGCGTTTAACTTCCTTGATGTCATCAATGATGATGATATTTCCGTCGTTGTATCCTACCCAATCCTTTTTTTCAAATGTTTTTAAACTTAATTGTTCCATATTATTAACTATTTGATATGAAAAGATATTGGCATTACTCTTTTTAAGTCAAGTTTGTTTTGTTACATCTTCTTCGTTTGTGTGATATTTTTTCATTCAGGTGAGACATCACTTCAAGCATATAAGGCGACGCTCTTGTTTTGTTATTTTATAATATCGTTAATCCACGAAAAAAGGTCGTCAAGATTGTAATCACCCGAGTGATTGCGGTTATAAGGCAGTGCAAAATTGACATCTTTGCCGTCATTCATCAGTTTGGTTGCAAGATTTACAGGGACAGGGAAAGAAGTATCCCGATCCAAAGCACCGTGTCTGATATACCAGTGCGGAGCATTGACAGCCTTATCATTACCTATGAAATTCATGGGATTATACAGGCGAACGTTTCTGAAAACATTATCATTCTGCTTTGCTTGATTACCCTGAGTTTTCATAATCGAATATTGAGTAAAATTAACACTAGAACCGTATTCATCACCGAAGACATTATTCTCAGCACTTGCAACTGCACCTTTGTAAACACCTTTGCTGTCGAAAGCAGGTGGCGTTTTCAAGGGTTGATTCGAGGCAATATAGTTCAAATATTTAGTCATGTCAATATCAACTACAAATTCTCCTTGTCGCTTTTGCATCATCATTCGACCTTTTTGATTATTTCTTGAATTCTTTGTTGTATTCGGTTCATTGTTGCGGTTGTTTGCCCCACCGTTTTCTCTTCTCATAGGACTGTTCTCTCTTGTGAAACGTGAGTTTTGCGGAGAAAATTCACCACCTTCCCACGTCATCGGTGGTCTGTCCCCGTTCATATCGTTTCCACCTCTTGGCCGAGTTGCGTTATAAGTGTTATCGGTGCTGTTTGCGGAATGTTTTCCGACATTGTCATTATTCAATAAGTCAGTTATCGGATTATGTGTCTTATTTAGTACAATTCCCGTATTTTCAGGTAAAAAGACTCCTTCATTTTTCGCTTTTTGGAAAGATAATATAAGCCATGATTTTATATAATCCATATAATTGTCCGCCGTTATGCGTTCGCCCTCTTTTATAAACCGCATTCCTTTCGGTGCTGTAAGTTTTAAGGAATTTATATAGGCAGGGAATTGTGCGGACAACTCTTTTGAGATTTGTTTTGTTTGATTTGTCAATTCTCTTGTTGAATCATTCGTACAGGAAAACAACCATTCGTAGGCCATGTCGGCATGATCCAAGTCCGTTATCGGACAATAGCATACGGAAGCAAAAACATCATCGGTTGTTTTTGCCGCTCCCATAAATTCAAGAGCCTTCTCAAAGGCAGGATGATTGCCGCTGGCTCCCAAAAGTGCCGACATTGCACCGCCTGTACTTGTTCCGTCTGTAATAATTAACTCACTGTCGCCCTCAATTGTCGAATCGTTATACTTTAGATAGCGAATAGCGGCCTTTAAGTCCAATAAAGCTTTCGGGGCTTTTCCCGTGAAGACATTGACACCGCCGTTATCGGCAACGGAGTTACTTCCTCTGGAACCGGCAATGCATACTACATATCCCTCTTGTAAGGCTCTGCCCGTGGCATCATCAGCTGAAGGTCTTTTGGCACTTGCTGCCATATATCCGCCTATGTATGTGCGGACAAATACGGGTATCCCCTTGTGTTTTCCTATGATTGACTCGGGTATGTATATATTAAGTTTTTGAAAAGCGGTATCTTCGGGATTTGTAACATAACAAAGTCCCTCGTACGCACGGAATGTTATTGTTTGTCCGTTGTACATTTCAAGGGATTGTAGAGTAAAGTTATCTCTGTTAAATTTCAGGCTTTCCGTTTGGGCATTTACGCAAATGTTCATACCGAACAGAATGATGATAATTAATAAAAGACGGTGTTTCATTGTATCAAAAATTAATTATAATGCAAAGTTACGAAAAAAAATCTTATTGAAAAAAGTAAAAAAGGAATTTTATTTGGCAGAAAACATGTGAAGTACTACTTGTTATTTGAATAAAATTCTTATTTTTGCAGTCTGAAATTTTGATACATAGTAATCAATATGATAAAGCAAGATAGTATTTGTGAATGTTTCGCCTGCAATATTCCGTCATTGGATACAATAAAAATAAAAAAAGAAAACGGTAAGTTTACGGCAGAGAACAATGCGGTGTTCAATTGTTTGAAAGAGCAGTTGAGTATAGAAAGCAATGATGACAGAGAGTGTATCATAAGGATTAAAGATAATGCAAAAGTACTGCGTCCGATCCAAATAATTAATCTTTCTGATATGAAAGAATCTTCGGATGTTACAAGTAAAATGACCATCGTTGTCGGAGAAAACTCAAACGTTACATTTCTTTATTGCGATGATACTTTACCGAAAACACAGGTTGATCTGAACAATGTTATCAATATGGAATTGAAACCATACAGTCATGTTGAATTCTATAAGATGGAGAATGTGAATAATCAAACTTCGGTTTCTTCCGATATTACATTTAATCTTGATGCTGATTCCGATCTGACTGCGTTCTTTATTACTCTTAACGGAGGTAAATTAAAGAACAGCATTAGTACAAAATTCAGCGGTGAAAGAGCGAGTGCGGATCTCAACGGCTTGTATCTGATGGACAGACAGCAAAGTGTAGAAACGGTTGTTGATGTTTTTCATTATAAGGATTCATGTCGGAGTAATCAATTGTTTAAAGGTATTTTGGATGACGAAGCACAAGCGAGTTTTTTCGGGCATATTTTAGTTGATTACAATGCTAAAAGCAATGATGCCAGACAAACCAATAACAATATCTTACTTACCGATAAGGCAAAGGTTAATACGCAGCCTATACTGGAAATCTACAATGATGACGTTCAATGTTCGCACGGTGCTACCACAGGTCAGTTGGACGAACAGGCTCTTTATTATTTGCGTTCCCGAGGAATAGGAACTAAACAGGCAAGAATGCTTTTGATGAATGCTTTTTGTCAGAGTGTATTGCAAAAAAGCAAAATACAAGAACTTAAAGACGGGTTGTCCTCTTTGATACAAAAACGATTGGAAGGCGAATTGGATCTGGAAAATCCGTTTAAAATTCAATTATAAATAATATCGTTGCAATCATGCGAATATCCATATTCGGAAAAGTACCGGGTAATAATCAGGACAGGGAGTTAATAAAATCTTTGTTTGCTGATATTTCTAAAATGTATGACAGTGTCCTTGTTTGGCAGCCGTTTTTTGAGTCCGTGAAAGAACTTCTTGATGAGGTGTCTTATATAAAGACCTTTACGACAAAAGAAGAATTGGCGGATTCAACGGATATACTTCTATCTCTCGGAGGAGACGGGACAATGCTTGATACTTTGGATTTTGTATTGGGAACGGATATAGCGGTGTTGGGTATAAATCTCGGACATTTAGGCTTTCTGACAACGGCAGGGCGTGATGATATACGCAATCTGGTGAAGGAAATAGCAGATGCCGATTTCACAATAGAAAAGCGTCAGATTCTTTCGGCAGACTTCTCTTTTGACTGCACGGGCAGGCGATTTGCTGCCAATGAAGCATGTTTTCTCTCGACAAACAGAGGAAGTATAATTGATTTGGAAGTATTTATCAATGATAAATATGTAAGTACTTTCTCGGGAGACGGACTTTTGATAGCCACTCCTACGGGTTCTACTGCGTATTCAATGAGTGCAGGCGGACCGATCATAACACCCGAAAGCAGATGTCTGTGCCTGACTCCTGTTGCTCCTCATAATCTGACATTTCGTCCGGTAATAATTTCGGATACTGACATTATCAAAGTCAGAATACCGCGTACAGAGGACAGTTGTAAGATGTTGATGGACGGATATGCGGTATTTGAACGTACGGAAGGCGAGATAATCTTGAAAAAAGCCCCTTATAATTGGAATCTTGTCAGATTGGTTAATCAGGATTTCTATTTTTCGATACGCAATAAACTGATGTGGGGACAGACGCCGAAACATTTGAGCGGAAATCTTACCTTATAGTGCATTTTCTGCAGATTTTGGTATTGCTTTCAGATTCTTTATTTCTTTCTTCTTAGGCGGGATATGGAATATCTTACCTTTGTAATATATTGTTTTTCAATATATAAAAAAGTAGTGAGATTTTTGTAAAAATCATTGAGAATATTCCGGAAATCATTAAAAAAATTGTGAAAATCATAAAAAAAATTTTAAGGTTAATATTGTTTGTTTGTCAATCCGCAGATATGATGTTTGCGTATATGGTAAAACTATGCTTTTTGTATGCAAAGGGAAGTTTATGTATTTTTTTTCTTTATTTATAAAATAAAACTTTGTAATTTTGCATTCTCATATAAAATACAGTAACATGAAAAGTAAAATCTTTATAATAATTGTAATATGCATTTGTTTGGTAAGTGCCTGTTCCAAACACAAAAAGAATGTCGTAGAAGATACGTTTGTGAATTATAAGGAGGTAAAAATACCGGATTTTAATGCAGACAGTGCTTATTTTTTTGTTAAGAAGCAGTGTGATTTCGGACCTCGCACGCCACAAAGTAAAGCAGCCGAAGATTGTGCCGAATTTCTTATTTCATATTTGAGAATTAAGGCTGATACGGTTTATATTCAGGAATATACTTCCACACTTTGGAACGGTGAGCAGGTTAAAGGAAAGAATATTATAGCATCGTTCAACATTGATGCTACGGACAGAGTTTTGTTAGCCTCTCATTGGGATTCTCGTTTGTGGGCTGACCATGACGAAAACACGGAAAATCATCGGTCTGCCATAATCGGAGCAAACGACGGGGCAAGCGGAGTAGGTGTTTTGTTGGAAATAGCACGATTGATGAAAGATTGTAAAACCAAACAGGGATTGGATATTGTTCTTTTCGATCTTGAGGATCAGGGAGCCCCTTATTGGGCGGAAGAACAGCCGGAGGATCAAAGTGACTGGTGTTTAGGCTCGCAGTATTGGGCTCAGAATTTGCATATTCCTTATTACCGTGCTAAATACGGCATTCTTTTGGACATGGTAGGGTATAAGGATTTGAGATTTACCAAAGAAATGCAGTCTATGGGTTATGCAAGTTCCATTATGAATAATGTTTGGAACATTGCAAGGGATTTAGGCTTCGGAAATATCTTTGTTGAAGAGAATTATAACTCGGTTATGGATGATCATGTGTGGATTAACCACTATGCCAAGATACCTACGATAGATATTGTGCAAAATTCTTCCAACACATCCTTCTTTCCTCATTGGCATAGTACAAAAGACGATATGGATTGCATAGATAAGAATTCTCTTGCCGTTGTCGGTAAGGTTGTCTTGGTGAGTTTTTTTGCAGCCGAGTAGAAACAGCAGTTCGGTGTTATGCAATAGAGGAGTTGTATGAAAAAATTGTTTATCGGTTTACTGTTCTGTCTTACCGTTGTTTCCTGTCAGGACGATTTTGATGAATGGGGATATGTAAATTTCTATATTGAGCCTGACACTACGGAATACCAAAATCTCAATGACGGAACGCGTCAGTGGGAATATTTTGAAGGCGGTAATCGCGGAGTTATAATTGTACGCAATTCTCATTATGAGTTTATGGCTTATGAACGATCTTGTGTGGTAAAGGGATGTAAGGGCAGACTTGAAATGGATAAGAATACTAATGTTATAATTTATTGTCCGGATTGTAAGAGTCAGTGGATAAGTGTTGACGGATCACCCCTTGTTTCATCGGGATCGAAAACAAATCATACAAGACTGCAAACCAAAGCTAATAAGGCTGTCCGTATGTTATATGCTTATTGTGCCTATTACGACGGATGGCGATTGTATGTGAGAAATTGTGCCAACAATTAGTATTTATACCGCACTATTTGTATGGGATTTGTAAACAGGTATCAGTGTCGTACATATATTTGACTTGATATATAAAAGTGTTTCTTGGAAAACAGAACAATTTTATAGAAAAAACGTAGAAAAGTTTGGAAGGTTAGGAAAAAATTATGTACTTTTGCATTGTTTAAGTATAAAATCGATGTTACTATGAAGCGAATATTGATAATGATTTTACTTGTCTGTGTGGCATTTTCCGGAGCTATGGCACAGACTGCAAAGAAGAAAAAAAGCAAAGTTAAAAAGCCCGTAGTTGTAGAAAAACCTATGGAGTTACCTTTGCCGGCACGTTCATCGGATTGTTTTTTTGCGGTGAATCTTCCGTTGGATTCGGCATTCGGACCTACTGAACCGTTACAGGGTTTCGGTTATGTGAATGAGATACACAGAGATGCTCAAACCAAGAATGTATTTGACGGGGAGCATAATTCAGTTTGGTACAAAATAGATTGTCCTTATTCCGGTAAGTTGATTATAGACGTTATACCTAAAAGTGAAACGGACGATTATGATATGCTTGTATATAAATACACTGATAAGTATTTCTGTAATCGTGTTGAAAAGAACAGAGTCAAACCCGTCAGGAGTATTATGTCGGCACTTAATCCTGAAAATAAGGGAAAGACAGGTCTTTCACTGACAGGAATATCGGCAAATCTGACAAAAGAATCCAATGTAAGTTACGGTCGTTATATTGATGCTCAACAGGGCGACAGCTATATTGTTGTATTGGATAATTTACAGGATGGTGGTTTGGGTCATACAATAAGAGCAGAAGTATATACCGAGCATACACCGTTGTATTTGGAAATTTACGATTCGTTAGCAAAAACACGTACGACGGCAGATATAAAAGTTAAAGACCACGAAACGGATGCTTTAGTGTTTGATTTGAGTGATGCAGGAAGAACCAAATTGAAACTGCTTCCTAATAAGACATACGATATAAACATTACTAAACCTGGTTATTTTAATTACAGAAATACTGTTTCTTATGATTCAAGAGTAGGAAAAAAAGACAGCGTTTTGAGTGTAAGACTGACGGAAATTAAAATCGGTTCGGTTTTGAAATTGAACGGAGAACTTTATTTTGAGG
>JAFUYA010000014.1 GCA_017477025.1 Bacteroidales bacterium
AAATCATTATAAATCTGAGCAAGTATCTCAATTGAAAGATTTCTGTCTCCCGCTATTGAGCGAACTTTCTTTCCCTTGAATTGATTATAATAATTAATATAAGATTTGTAATAATCAACAATGTTCTTATATACATCATGACCTTTTTGCAAAGCACCTGCTTCACAATATGCCTGAGCAAGCAATGCAGCTTTGCTGTCATAAGTAAGTTTAGATACAGGAAATTCCTTAACGGCTTTATCCAAAACTTTTACTGCTTTTTTGCTATCTCCATTAGCTGTCAATTCTTTTGCCAAGACAGCATAGTTTTGCAAAGCAGCCATTGAATTTGCTACGGTTACCGCACTCTCCAAATAAACTCCTTCCTTATTTACATTACCCCATGTAAAAGTATCGGTAAACAATTTGTAGGAGTCCTGTCCGTGTTTTCTTCCTGCGGGATAAGGTACAATACGATAAACCATTCCTTCCTGTATAACATAATCCATAATGTTAGGAATAACCTCTCTTATCAAATACGGGTTGATTACATAAACAGGCCGCTCAAAATGATTACTTCCTAAAATATCCAACAACATAAGTTCCTGACGTGCTATTTGGGCATAGTCAAATCTACCTTGCTCATCCAGTTGCTGAGTAGGAATTGTAAAAAAGAATTCTCCCTTTTCATCATTTACGGAATCTTTAGGATAAATTCCCTGAGCGGCAGCCTTAGCCTTATCAAAAGTAATTTTAAAGCGGTTGGTAGGCACAACGGTTATATAATCATAATCTTTAAAATGAGACATATAACTGAAAGGAGCCTCTTCACTGTGAGATTTTTGCACATTTTTCAATGCATCTTCTAATTCCATAACATTATTTGAAGCCTTAATCCAGTTAATATCCTGGCCTAAACCATAGACACTCTTATCCAGAGTAAATTTTATTTTATCGGAATTATAAACTTTATTATAAAGTTGCTCGACATACCATGCCATACCGGAAAGAGTATAGTTAAGAACACGAACATCCGTACGGATTCCTTCAACTTCCTGATCATACCACAAAGGGAACGTATCATTATCTCCGAATGTTATAAGAATGGAATTAGGCTTACAACTCTCCAAATAATTCCTTGCAAAATCTCTTGCCATATAACGGTCGCTTCTGTCATGATCATCCCATTCCTGAGCCGCCATCAAAACAGGAACCGCAAATAAACATATTACCGCTACGCCGCAATTTCTTACATTTTCAGGTACTTTAACGCCTTTGAGCCAATCACATATTGCATAAACACCTAATCCGATCCATATAGCAAATGCATAAAACGAACCTGCGTATGCATAATCCCTTTCTCTCGGCTGACAAGGCGGTTGGTTCAAGTAAAGAACTATTGCCAATCCTGTCATGAAGAACAAAAGGAATACAACAAAAGCGTCCTTGCCGTTGTGTTTTATATGATAAATCAATCCTGCTAATCCCAATAACAACGGAAGAAAATACAATGTATTACGTCCTTTGTTATTCTGTAAGTCGGAAGGCAGATTGCTCTGCGGACCTAACCTCATCCCATCCAAAAATTTGATACCGCTTATCCAATTGCCGTGAATCAAATCTTTTTGTCCGTTAGAAGCCTCTGCAGGTTGGGATTCGTAAAGAAGTCCATAAGACTGTATATCATTCTGACGACCAACAAAATTCCACATAAAATAACGCCAATACATATGATTGACCTGATAACGGAAGAAGTAAGTCAGATTTTGTCCGAAAGTAGGTTTGGAATAATCATTCTCACTTTTTCCGCTCCACATCTTGTAATAACTAACGTGGCGTCTGCCCTCATCGGTTGAATACATACGCGGGAATATTGTACAATCTTTATCTTCATATTTAGGAGCTGATGCTCGTACTATTTTCTTGTACTTCCCCGTCTGCTTATCCTTTACGTACTTTGTAGAGTAACTGTAATCAGCACCGCCGTCAGTAGCACGTCTTACCTGTGCCGTATAGTATTGTCCGTAAATCAAAGGGGTACTTCCGTATTGCTCACGGTTAAGGTACGTCAATAAAGCAACGGCATCCTTAGGTGCATTCTCATTTATCGGAGTATTGGCATTAGCACGTATAACCAACGTTGCAAATGTGGAATATCCCAAAATAAGGAACAACACCGAAAGAACAGCTGTATTGAATACAGGTTTTGCTTTTTCCCTTGTCCAATACAAACCGAAGATTAACAAACCGAATAGCAAAATGAAATAAATGATTGTACCGCTGTTGAACGGTAAGCCCACGCTATTAACGAAGAATACTTCAAAATATGATGCCAAATTAACAATTTCAGGTATAATGAAATACATCACTGCAGCGACTGCTAATATTGAAACGACACCTGCTGCAATAAGTCCTTTCGTTGTTGTCTGAGGATATTTCTTGAAATAGATAATGTAAGTTACTGCAGGTATTGTCAAAATATTCAACAAGTGTATTCCGATTGCAACTCCTATCAAAAAAGCAATCAATATGATCCAACGTAAATTGTGAGAATCTTCCGACTGCTCGTCCCATTTCAATATAGCCCAAAATACAATGGCGGTAAAACAACTTGACATTGCATAGACTTCTCCTTCAACTGCAGAAAACCAAAATGTATCGGAGAAAGTGTATGCTAAAGCACCGATGATACCGCTACCGAATACGGCAATCATTTGAGCTGTTGTCATATTCTCTCTTTTATCTTCGGGAATCAACTTCTTTGCTAACAAAGTTATACTCCAAAATAAGAACAGAATTGTCAAACCGCTGCAAATTGCACTCATACTATTCACCATCAATGCCACTTTTGACATATCAGAACCTGCTAACAAAGCAAATAATCTTCCTATTATCTGAAATGTCGGAGCTCCGGGAGGGTGTCCTACCTCAAGTTTATTCGTAGTTGCTATGTATTCACCGCAGTCCCACCATGAAGCCGTAGGTTCTGCAGTCATCAGATAAACGGCACTTGCAATTATAAATACCGCCCATCCGATACAATTGTTCAGTAACTTGTATTTTCTCATATTTATAGTTAATAATTTAGTTTATTTCTTCTTACCATTCAACTCTCTGTCTGGAAACAGGCATTGTCATACACCTTGCTCCGCCACAACCTCTCGGTAATTCACTTGCTTCAACGGTAACTACAAATTTATTTTTGGTCTTCAAATCAACATTGCCCTTGACAACATCTTCGGCTTTTATAACCTCAAAACCATGTTTATTCAAATTGTCAATAGTATGTGTATTTCTGGCATAACCTATTATTTTCCCCTCTCCCATACAGAAGAAATTTGCTCCGGAATGCCATTGCTCCCGTTCCTGATTCCACAAATCATTCCCACCGCATGCAACAGGTTCTAAATCAAATCCTAAATATTCAGTAGCATCCATAAAACAAGGGAAATCCTTATACGTAATATTTCCTCCGTCTATATTTATAAGTGTCGTGCTGAAAGAAGTATTCCTTTTACATATCAACGGCTCATAAACAATACACTTATCTTTATCCAAGAAATTGAATACCATATCCAAATGAATAAAAGAATCTCGGATTTGAGGCAATTGTTGAACAAGTATCTTCTGTTTCGGCTTACGTGCCGCATACCACGAAGCAAGGAACTCAATACCTTTGGCATTTGTTCTCAAACCGTTACCGACAAATAATATATCGTCTTTGGCAATCAAACAATCACCGCCTTCCGTTGTAGTTTCGGCAGAATAAAGTTTAGGATTAATAGTTTCCGTTAAAAAGACATGACGGAAAACAGCCTCCATAATAAAACTCTCCCTGTCCCTGACCGTTGTCCGCATGGAATGAATCAAAACTCTGTCATAAATACTTGAAGAAGCATCGCGTGTAAAAAACAAATTGTACAAAGGCTCTAAAACAAATCGTTTTTCCTTATACTCCAAAGGATGTTTGCCTTCAATGTACGGGTAACCTTCTATCAAATACTTTGATAAAGTTTCCGCATCTTTGTCAATCAACTCCAAAAACAAAAATGTCTTCTTCTCTCTTTCTAAAATCTTATTCAGTAATTCCTGTTTTGCTTTATCATCCTGCAAAACCTGTGCAAGCAAATCAGTTACTTCGTAAGTCCGGCACCAGGAAGACAAAACTTTTTGAAAGTATGAATACTCCTTTTGTGCAATATTCAAATTAAGTATATCACTATACAATGCGTGTCCGATAGTTTCAGGCGTCATTTGTTCTATTTCTGTTCCGGGAGTGTGCAAAATTACACCGTTTAATTGTCCTATTTCCGAAAATACTTCAATTTTATTCATAAAGTTAAAATTTAGGAAATGCAAATTTAACATATTTTTTTCTAATAGCAAAATAAAGGCTGTATTCTTTTATGAAAAGCAAGTTCAGTTCAGAAATTCCAAGTAAGTTTAAATGATTGTGTCAGGAAAAAAGTATTTTTATGAAAATTTTCATTGAGAAAATGCAAAAAAATAGAGTGATTTCCGTCAAAATCATTAAAGAAATTTCAGAAATCACTCTATTTTTTTGAATAAAAACGGATTTACTTAAAACAATCTTATAAATCGTATTTTAAACATGTGCAAATTGATGAGTATCACTACATACGCAACAATTCACCCGTATTTTCGTCAAACAACAGATTACTATTGTGCGAAGTAGTAAAGGAAATGTTGCCGTACTGCATCAATTTAACAATCTTGGACGAATTAATCATATCAACTCCCTGCAAGGTAACTTTTGCCGTTTGAGGGATAATGTAATAAACTCCCGTACCTTCTTTGTCAAACTTGGCTTTCTGCTTATCTGTCAGAGTGTTCAATGCATTATTCTTAGTATTTTCATCAGTAGAAACATAAGAATGTATTCTCGCATTTATCTTCACTCCCTCCCCTTTTTCATTCAAATCCATAAGTCCGTTAGTTTCCGAAAATTTGCATACGGGTACAATCAGATCTTCTTCCATAATAATCGGTTTCTCAGGTGTTACGATGAAAACATATTCTTCCGTTACCGTATTTTCAATACCTGTGAAAAGCGATACATAAGAGGAAATAATTTCATCCAATTGTTTGTACATGAAATCAACTGTCGTATTCATATACGTTCCTTCCCAACCGCCGGAAAGTAATTCTATTTGTTTTTCTCTCAATCTTTTTATCTCTGCTACAGCTTTTTCAGGTGTCATCTGAGGATATTTGGTCAAAAGTCCCTGTTTCATCAAACGTTGTTCGTATGTAGGAACGATAGGTAAAGAAGATGACTGACTTGATTGTTTAACAGGCTGTCGCATACGAGAATCGTCCTGTCTGCCGTCGGTATTGTGTCCCGGATTTGGACTTAACTTCAAATTAGAACCTTGCACGGTTACACTTTTAATAGTACCGAACGGGCTTTTCTCCATATTTACCTTATTATCGGCAGTAAAAATATAGCGTTTATCTGCATCCGCAGAAATTTTCTCACAAATATCAGCCTCTACTATACGGTATGTTACGGCATTTTTAAGAGTTGCCGCATCAATTCCCAACAAATAGGCATTATCCGCATAGATTCCTTTGGTTCTGGTAGTTTTTTCTACTTTAAATTTTATAACCAAATCCGTCTTAGGTAAATTGTACACAATACCGTTTGACACATCCGAACTTTTACTTACAGGGAATGAACTGTAGTTTTGTGCTACCGCAGTCATTGATGAGATTGCCGCAAAACATAACGCCGCAAATACATTTATCTTACAATTTTTCATCATCTTTATTTTTTATCTGATTATTTTCAACAGAGTTTTCTTATCATTCTTATCCGTTACAATTACGGTATTCCTTTTTATCTGCTCACTCATTAACAAAATATTGGCAATATCATTCAAGTTTTTATAATTATCATCCAATATTGTCCGTGTAATTGTAAATTGTCTATCTATTTGCAACAATTTTTTATCTTTTACAACGTATGCAGCACCGTCGGAAGTAAATCCAGTTGCAAAATCAAAATATTCATCCGTCAAATTATCATAAGTCTTGCTATCAAAATAAGACCATCCTTTTTTGTTCTTTGCAACCAAGATTCCGTTCTTATTAACACCTATCGTTTTGAATTTATCTTTCACCTCACTTCCGTCAAAATACAAACGGACTTTCTCATTTTTTACTTTATATTCTACATAATCGGTTTTCGGTAATGCATTATCGGTCTTAGGAAAGTCTATTTGCTGACCGTTATCCTTCAATACAAGCGATTTATTTTTACCGTCATAAAAGACAATACAAGTTTTGGAGGTAGAAGCTCTAACTTTTTTGTATTCAAAAGGAATCTTAACCTGACCGTTTATGTCAATACCCCCCCATTTGTCCTTTTCTCTGACTATAAAGATGTCTTTGCTTTGAGCAAATACGTCAAGATACTTAGGTTCTACCAACCAGCCTCGCTTATTGGAACGAATACCGTAATTCAGCATGCTGTCAGCAATATAAACAATCTCTCCGTTCTTATTATATGATATAAAATCTTTAATATTTCCTTCAAGGACGTCAAGTGTTTTATTGTCCGGCGTAAGAATGTATGTTTTATTATCATTCTTTGCAATGAAAAGAGTGTCTTTCTTAAAACAAACAAGATTCAAATTATCATAAGCCGCAGGAATGTATTTCATATAATCCCTTCCTATTAAACCTTTACGCGTATTTTCCGTATAGACGAAATATTTCTCATTATCTATAGGTTCAACATTTTGGAATACAGGCGAGAAAATTTCGTTACCACTTGCGTCAAATAAAGCCTGTTTACCGTTACTTACAAATCCTTTAATATAAAACTTATCTCCCTGATTAATAATAGTCAAGTCATCAAATAATGCTTCGGATTTGACTTTGCCCTTACCGTCAATAAGACCCAAAACATCCATTCCGTCTTTCTGTGCCGTATAGGCATACAATTCTCCTGCAATAACAGTTTGTATTCTGCGATATTTATTCGGTGCAAGTTCGTTTCCCATAGCATCAAGTAAGCCATAGGCCGCTTTTTTCTTAAAAACAACAACGTTATCCGTTTTTGCAACTATTTCAGTTCCGTTCTCATTGATTTGCTTACCGTCCTTACCCAAAAGAATCAACTTTTCCCCGTCATAAACTAAAGCACTACCGCTTTGAAATGTATTCAAAATACTTTCATCCGAACGATTGTAAGGAGTTTCTAAA
>JAFUYA010000132.1 GCA_017477025.1 Bacteroidales bacterium
ATTAACACCTGCTTGGGGACTATGGTATTTGTTGTGCTTGATTTATTGGAGGATTATCATACAATTTACTCCCGATAAAATTCTTTCTCACAAAAAACTTGTGCTTTGCGTTTCAGTATTATTGAGTGTTCTGATTGTTTCAGTAAGATTCGGATGGAGTATATTGTCATATCAAAGATTTTTCGGATTATTACCTTTCTTTATGGCGGGATATTATGCACGGCAAACGGATATTGTAGATAAAATCAAAAAGATTAATCCTGCAATATGTGTATTTGTACTTTCAGGAATTGTTATTGCATTGATTTTGTCAGGCAATCGAATCGATGTTTTATTACAGCACGCTGCTTATTTCAACAATAAGGATTATTATGATATGAATGATACATTTATGCGTATGCAGTTGAGAATATTGATGTTAGTTATTGCAACGGTTATGTCGGTATGCGTTATAAATGTTTGTCGGTATATGTACCTGATAAATGGAAATCTTTCGGACAGGATACTATATTGTTTTATGTTTATCATCTGTTGATGCTTCAATTCTTAAGACTTCCTTTTGTTTGTGCAGGAACACCGTTTTTAACTACTGTCGGCGGTTATTTTATGTCGTTTGTCGTGGTTATGATTGCATTGTTTGTTACGGATAGGTTCAAAATCTTTCACTTATTGATAAATCCCTTTACCAACTTGTATAAATATCTGACAAGTAAGAAATAAAACATCAAATCAAGATGCCGTTTTAAGTACTTATTTCTGTAAGTTCTCGTATTAAAACGGCATCTTGATTTATTCTTTGCTTTGTTCTTACGGAATATCAGAGTATTCTTTTTTTGATTGTCTTTTTTTTGATTCCGTTACTTTGAATTTAATATGTGAGATGTTTCGGATTCATTCGATTGTTTTCTGCTTTAATAAGGATTTATTCTGTTTTAAATTCAAGTATATAAAAAGGGACGGCAATGAGGTTTAAATTCATTGCCGTCCTTTCAATAGATATGCTTACGGGATTATTTTATACCCAATTTGTTTCTCATTTGAGCAGACAAAGCATTCTTATTAATTTGGAAATCTATGGTTTTGTAGCGGACAAATGCCTCACTTGCGAAGAAATATCCGTCGTACTTACCGCTGTCAGTACCCCAAGAATTCTTAACTTTATAGAATTTGTTACCGTTTTGGTCTTTGTATATACCAACTATCTGCATACCGTGATCATCCGTAGTAGAGAAGTTGTCATATCCTTTTTGACGATCTTCCTGTGTGATTTTCTTTTCCTTTGTAGTGCCGTCGAAAGAATAACTTGCAGCAGCTTTTTCAGAAGCAGTCAATTTCTCCCATTTTTCTTTCTCCGTACCTGACAAATCTCTCTTTTCTTCATCAGGAACAATAGCAACTCCGTTTTTCCAAGAGAAACCTTTTTCACTAACGTCAGATCCCCAACCGATAGTGTAGCCGTTCATGATAGCATTGTCAATAATCTCTATCATTTCGTCCAAAGGCACGTTGTAGATTTTTGCATGTAACCAGTTATCCGGTACTTCCAATTCAAACATTTCATAGAAAGGATAGTGAGTATAAGAACCTATTTCTACGTAATTATCCCAATCCAGTCCCAAAGATGCAGCAAAACTCTTCGGAGTGTATTCTTTGC
This sequence comes from Bacteroidales bacterium, assembly GCA_017477025.1. Taxonomy (GTDB): domain Bacteria; phylum Bacteroidota; class Bacteroidia; order Bacteroidales; family P3; genus Scybalousia_A. The sequence continues at coordinate 1,655 of JAFUYA010000132.1, forward strand.
CTTTGTAATAGAAAGTCTCAGGTTTTACTCCGAAATAAGAATCCAACAAACTCTCGAATCCTTGTTTCCAAGCAGTGGAAAGACTCTTGCCCTTTGCCAATCCTGTGATATAACTGCTGAAAACAGGAGTAACTTCCGTGAAATCAGGTTTATCTGTTCCGTAGTTTAATCCGCGATATACTTCTTCAGGAACGATACCGTACTTCTTGATTATATAAGGTATGTCTTGAAAAGCACCTCCTTCGGAAAATGTTGCCGAACCATGAGCACGAATGTAACGATCTGCCTTGTCAGTGTATGCATTTCTGTAAATCCAAGCCTCAGATAAGTCATATTCGCCTTTACCAGCCTTCAAAAGTTCGCTTTCAATGAAAGCCAATCCTGAATATGCCCAACACGTACCCGAACGGTTTTGATCCTTAACACTTGTTGCGGGATTTTCTTTAACAAGGGTAAATTTGTATCCCTTTTCTTCAACGGCAACTTTCTTATTCTTCTTTTGTGCAAAAGAAGCAGATGACAAAAGCATCAATCCTGCCAATACATAAATTACTTTTTTCATTTTTATTGTATTTGATTAATTATTTTATCTGTCTAATTCATCAAGATAACCGGCATAACCAACATCAACAGAGTTTCTTCTTTCTGTTCGTCCTTTGTTTCTTCATCATAAGGCGTAACGACACAAGGTCTGTCGGGACGGGACATTTCAAAACATACGTTTTCCGTTTCTATGTTATTGATTATTTCGGTAAGATATTTTGCATTCAAGCCTACGGTCATATTTTCTCCCTGATAAGAGCAGGCAATACGTTCCTGTGCTTTGTTTTGTGCATCAACATCTTCTGCCTGTATGATTATCTCTTTTTCATTTACTTCAAAACGCAACTGATTGGTTGTAGGGTTAGTGAAAATAGAGATACGTTTAACACTTTCCAACAAGGAATTCTTTGCCACTATAAGTTTGTTAGGATTGTCCTGCGGTATTGCGGCATCATATTGCGGATATTTGCCCTCAATCAAACGGCATGCAAAATGATAGTTCTGGAAATAAAACGCAATGTTTGACATATTGTTCTCAACTCTTACGTCAAATTCTTCGTTGATACCTGAAAGAATCCTACTCATAAGGTTAAGAGTCTTCTTCGGTAAGATGAACGCTCTTTCGTCATCGGTTGCATAAGAAGTATTACGCAATCTTACCAATTTGTGCGAATCCGTTCCTACGAAAGTCAATCCTTTCTTGGAGAACTCACACAAAACACCTGCCATTTGAGGACGAAATTCGTCAGTGGAAGTGGCAAACAAAGTCTTGTTTATACCGTTTACAAGAGTGGATGATTTGATTGTAAATTCGTTTTTGTCGTCTATCTGTATCATTTGAGGATAATCCTCGGGATTAATACCTTTGAAGTTGTATTTTCCTCCGTTATCGGTAGCAATGTCAATGGAAAAATCTTCATTTACAAAAATTGTCAAAGGCATTGATGTCAATTGACTTACAAGTGTATAAAGTTCCTTACCCGGAACGCATACTCTGTTGATACCTATTGAGTCGGCATCCTGCAATTCTATATTTACGTTTGCAACCGTTTCCAAATCCGAAGCGGTAACGCTCAATGTTTTATCTTTCAGTTCAATAAGGAAATTTTCTACGATAGGAATCGTGTTGTTTTTTGAAATCAACCCCATTATGGAGTTTAAAGAGCGTGCCAATGTAGCACCATGTACAATGAATTTCATATCTTTAATTTCTTTTTTATTTAATACTTTCCTTTTCAATAGCCGGCTCGAAGCACTTCTGCACAACTCCGACAACTAACGTGCAAAAATATTAATTTTCGGCAAAACTGCAAAAATATATCCGAACTATTTATCAACATTATAATTAACATTTTCAGTGTAATTTTCGTTTTTCGTTTTTTAAGAAACTTAATTTTTGTATAAAACCACCGTGATTATTTGCAAAAAACAGCGTGATTATCGTTATAATCAGTGAAAAAATTTGCAAAATCTTAATGATTTTGAAGAAAATCATTGATAAAATTTCAGTTTTTTGTATCTTTGCAAACCGATATTTAGAAATTTTTTTGAGAAGAAGTGAAACTACCTCTGATACTTAATATAGAAACTGCAACGGATGTTTGTTCCGTAGCCTTGACGAAAGGAGATACGGTACTGAATTATATGGAATGCAGAATGCCCAATGCACATTCCAAGATGCTTGCCGTACTCATTTCCAAAGTGTTTGAGAATACTTACTACACTATTAACGATTTGGATGCAGTTGCAGTGAGCAAAGGTCCGGGGTCATATACCGGTCTGCGTATAGGCGTATCTTCCGCCAAAGGTTTGGCATACGGCAGAAACATTCCTTTGATAGGTGTGGATACTTTGAAGGTTTTGGCTTTCTCCGCCCGCAGGAA
>JAFUYA010000133.1 GCA_017477025.1 Bacteroidales bacterium
CATCCATATCTCCGTTCTTGAAATAATAAACGGGAATATTATTTTTTAAAGCAATCTCCTGCGGAATATAATCTTTAATACAGATACTGTCAAAACTCGGTCTATTCATTTTAGTACATCAAAATTCAAACGTAAGTCTGGCATTCAAACGCGTAGGAGTCAAATAATCAGGTACTGCAAACGAAACTCCTGCATAATCCTGCACATACGTGTAAGAAATTACGTTCTTATTATTAAACACATTCAACCACTCCAAATTCAACCAAATTTTCTTGAAGTGTTTCATAAAATTGCCTTTTGCCCATGAAGATTCTTCATCTTTAAGTCTGAAAGTAAAAGCCATATCCGCCCTGAGATAGTGTGGATAACGGAAAACTACATTAGTATTAGGAGGATAGTACGGATAACCTGAGCCGTAGTTCAGATTAAGATAAACACGCATCCACGGCATATTAGGTAAATAATCTTGAAAAGACACACTGACATTGAATAGTTGGTCGGTAGGACGAGGAATATAGCCTTGATTGTCACCTTCAATATCTTGTTTGGTTTGCATCAAAGAAAGTGTTAGCCATGAATCAATACCGCGGATAAATTCTCCGAAAAGCTTCATATCAATTCCTGTTGCATACCCGACGGCATTGTTTTGTGCCGAATAACGTATGCGGACATTATCAATTCTGTAAGGAATCAAATCCCAAAAATACTTATAATAAGCGGCAGTTATGAATTTGAAATTTCTGTCTAACATCTTAAAATTCCAATCTGAGGAAAGAACAATATGCAACGACTTCTGAGATTTGATATTTTCGTTCAAAATTCCCTGTTCATTGCGAAGCTCGCGATAGAATGGCGATTGAGCATAAAGGCCTGTCGCAAAACGGAAAAGAATATCCTTTTGAATATTCGGTTTCAAGGAAACGGAAAGACGAGGTGAAGGAAACAGCTCATTATTATAATCCCAATATTGTCCTCTTGCCCCGATGTTAAAATAATATGTGCCGTAGTTTTTATACTTTGTAAATTGACGTTGAATAAATGCGGTCATACGTACTGAAGATAAGTCATGGTTAGAATTATAATAATTCTGTAATGCGGGAGGTGTAACAGGATCGTACTGACCTATTACATCAGGATTAGAAGGTATGGTATAATCCGCACTATCTACCATTTTCCATTCACGGATTTTGTCATCAATATTCTCCGCCTGAACTTTAACTCCCCATGTCAAAAAACCGTTATCATAGTATTTATATCCTTTATGCTCAATATTATATATATTGGCATGAAGCGAATTACGAGCATGCTCCAAATAGGTTCCTATACCGCGATCAAATTCTTCATCGGACCCAAGTCCTCCTGTCTCGTACAACCAATACTGTCCCTGAATATCATAAGTCTCTTTCTCTTTTGTATTAAAGGCGGAAGCGGTCAATTTCAAGACAATATCTTTTTGCGGTCTGTAATTCAAAGACAACGCTCCGAACAGGGATGTAAATCTATCAACTTCCTGTCCGTCAAAATAGACTTTAAGATTCATTGAAGTATATATACTTCCGAATTGTGTCTCACGAGTTTGAGGAATAAACTTATATTTGTTGTCCGATATGTTTCCAAGAAAAGCGACTTCCAATTTATCACTTATATCATAGGTAAGATATACCTGAAGGTCGTTAAAAGTCGAATTATATTCGCCTTCGGTTTCTAAAGAATTAAGAAGATAGCGGGTACTCTTATTTCTGAATCCTATTTGATAGGTAAAATCTTTTCCTATCAAGCCTTCCAAATGAGCAGCAGCCCCGAGCAAAGACACACTTGCCGATCCGCTGAATTGTTGCGGCTTACGGTACTTTATATCCAAAACACTGGACATTTTATCCCCGTATTTTGCATCAAAACCTCCGGATGAAAATTTAATATCACTAATCATATCCGGATTAATAAAGGAAAGACCTTCCTGTTGTCCGTTACGAATCAACAGAGGCCTGAAAATCTCAATATCATTTACATAAACAAGGTTTTCATCAAAATTTCCGCCTCTGACACTATACTGACTACTTAACTCATTATTCGATGAAACACCCTCTTGAGCCTTAATGGTATTCTCAATTCCCTGATTAACCCCTACACTTGTCTTTGCTGTTTCGGGATTAATCCTTGTAATACCCTCCTCTCTGCTTTTATCGCCGATAATTTCCACCTGATCCAAACTGGTGGACAATTTTTTCAAATGCACATTGATAATCTTAATTTCATTGACTGAAAGAGTAAAAGAGGTATCAAAATCTGCATAACCGATACATGAATAACGAAATTGATATTTAACTGTTGAGTTAAGTTTCAAAGAATACTTACCGTTAATGTCGCTGATTGTACCTGTCGGTTTGGACAAATTCAAAGTGCCTACATTGACATTCTCAACAGCATTGCCGTTTTCATCCTTGATTTCACCCTTTATAATCTGCGATTGTGAATTAAAGAAAATCAACAAAGTAGTTATTATAAAAATATATCGTTTCAATGTCGTCCGTATTATTAGTTGTTATGATTAAAAACGCAAAAATACGATTTTTATTGACTATGACAAAATTTTTACCTTATTTATAATCTCATTCAGTATAAATAACCCATCATTGTGCAGTAATATGTTTAAATGCACAAATTTCAAAAATAAGAATTGAAAACAAACATACGGTTACAGCACGAAATCCTGTTCTGATTTTGTTATTACAAATATTACCTGTTATATTCCAAAGAATACCAACCTGCTATCTCATCACAATTATCGGAAAAATTGTGATAATACACGAAAACACTATATACATTATTAGTTTGAGAGAAATTTCCTTCCGTTTGTAAGACGGAAACTTCCTTATCATTGTTATGCCTAAAGGCTATATGATAATTATAATACCCTTGCTTCAAATACATACTCAAATGATATTTCCCGTCTTTGAATTTCATAATACTTTGTGCATCCGTATGCCAATCATTCATCTGTCCGATAACATAGTACGCCCCTTCCAAGGTTTGAGGTGCAGGATAAGTAAAATGAACCCATGCATAATCCGAAGTAACGGCAAAATTGTCTTCGTATTCATTGCGAATATAAAATTGTCCGTTCAAATCCTTATCATAGGAATAAGGTAATTTATTACGAAGTCTTTCCTCTCGCAAATAAACCTGATGTTGATTGTCAAGAAAATCAAATCCCGCTATGTATTGCGAATGTCTGCGTAAGGATGTAAAGTCAAAAAAACGAAATTCATTGGCAGCGGCAAATTGATTGGATACATCAAAGGAAAAATCAGCCTTATCTGCCGACATTGCACGAAATTTGAGTTGGTGCGAAGTGTAGTCATTACCATTTTGCAAGACAACAACTTTCATAAATTGCTCGGGATTTGAAAAAAAAGTTCCGTTCTTACCTTTTACTCTCACATTTACCTCCTGATGAGTATTCAAAAGGGATGCAACAGAAGAAGGTTTGACTTCCAATTCGATAGTAGCTCTGTCTTCGGCAACATACATACGACGTGTAAAAATAACATTGTCGGGATTACCCTCACTGAAAACCTTAATTACGTAATTACCGCTGCGAATCAAGTGCATATCCTTTGAAGGTATCATTTGAGAATAATGAACATAGCGCTGAATGGTATTAAAAGAGTTTTCATAATTCTCTATAGGTTGGACTTCAAATCCTTCCAAGTATTGATCGTATTGCAATTCGCTTTTTGTCCAATCGCTGTTGCAATGAATCAATGTATATTCGTAACGACGAGTATCTTCTCTTAATTCATCAAATTCCAAATACAAATGCTCATTCTTATTGAGGACAATAACAGGTTCGGACAGGGTATTACCGCTTTTGTGCAAGGTAACCGTTTTGACAAGCGGAGAATATATTCTGTTTTCATAAACAAATTGGGCAGTAAGGTCGGACAACCCTACGCCCAATAGTAAAACAATTAAAATTATTTTCTTCATCAGAAAAATTTCTTTTAATTATCGTGTAGTACTTTCGAACCCGACTATTGTAAAAACAATAATTCAGACGAACAATTATCTACTCATTTCAGTCTCTATTTCATCTATAGTCTTAGGTATAGGCTTTCCTAAAAGACGACAACCGTTAAGCGTAATAAGTACGTCATCTTCTATACGGATTCCTCCGAAGTCTTTGAATTTCTCAACCTCTTTGTAATTGATAAATGAAGAACATTTCTTTTCTGCTTTCCACTGATCAATCAATGCAGGAACGAAATAACATCCCGGCTCATCCGTCAAAACGAATCCTGATTTCAACTCTCTGCCCAAACGCAATGATGCAAGTCCGAACTGAGTTGAACGTACATTCTTCTTATCATATCCTACATAATTTTCTCCGTAGTTTTCCATATCATGAACATCCAAGCCCATCATATGACCTAATCCGTGAGGCATAAACATTCCCATCGCTCCCTGCTCAACTGCTTCATGTATATCGCCTTTCATCAAACCTATTGACTTCAATCCTTCTCCCAATTTCTGAACTGCGGCTTTATGAATGTCCGAATACTTTACATTTGGCTTACATAAGTCAAATACTAATAGCTGTGCGTCCAATACTGCCTGATAAATCAAACGTTGTCTGTCATCAAATTTTCCTCCCACCGGAACGGAACGTGTTATATCCGAACAATAGCCCGCAGGATTCTCACATCCTGCATCCGAAACTATCATTCTACCTTTTTTTATCTTCAAACTATGATCGTGTCCGTGCAAAATCTCACCGTGAGTCGTCAAAATAATCGGGAAAGATACAGGTCCGCCGCCGGCAAGAGCTATACCTTCCATTGTTCCCGCTATTTGATACTCGTAAGTTCCTGTTTTAGAAGCCATGTGCATCATGGTAGTATGCATATCATAAGCAGTAGCAATGGCTTTTTCTATTTCAACAATTTCTTCTTCGCTCTTAATTGAACGTTGTTTAACGCAAGCTGCTATAAGTTCCACTGAAACGTATGCAGCAATGTATTCGCTGTCTATATGTAACAAATCTGCTACAAATTCTACGTTCTCACGTCTGTATTGTGGTACGAAATGAACTTTTCTTCCCGCAAAAACGGCTTTATCAATCAAAGCACGCAACTCTCTGATGGTTCCGCTGTGCTTAACTCCTATACCTTTTGCTCTTTCCGACAATGTTGGAACCGGACCTGTCCAGATAATGTCATCCATACTGACTTCTTCTCCGAAAAGATACTCATCACCCGATTCTACGTCAATAACGCCGACCAAACCTTGCAAGTCATATCCGAAGAAATACCTGAAAGTGGAATCTTGTCTGAATGAATAAGTATTAGCTTGGTAATTAAAAGCCGAATCCGAGTTTCCGACAATAAGAATCAATCCTTTGGAAACATCTTTCATTAATTGTCTACGTCTTTCAACGTAAGTTTTCTTTGCAAACATAGTTCTGTATTTTATATTTATTTTTTTCTAAACTAAAATCAGCATGATAGAATAACTTCCGAGTTGCAATATTATAAAATTTTCTTCTAACTGCGAAATATTTTAACTCAAAAATCTAATTTTTATTTGTAACCGGATTATTAATTATGAAAATTATTGATAGAAATATGAAGATCAAAGTGTGAAACGTAAAAAACAATATCTTATTTCTAATTCTCTTCAGTATTTTCTGCTAAAAGAAACCAATTTATGAAAGACAAAAAAAATTGAAAACCGATTCTTTTTCCATCTTTTTAATTAACTAAAAAACAATTATTTAAATTCGTAAAAATAAAATTAGTTTTTTCTGTCATTTTCTTAATAATTTTCGTCATTTTTTTAATGATTTCCGAGGTTTTTACTGAAAAAATTTTACTGTAAATAAATACAATTATTCTTTAGTCTTATCTGCCATTTTAGGCGTATTGAATTTCCGCTCTAAAAAGGATTGTAAATAACTCGTTGTTATTCCTTGTCTGATTGTTCCGCCTTCTGCAATTGATATTTGCCCTGTCTGCTCACTTACTACTACTGCTATGGCGTCGGTATTTTCAGTTACCCCCAATGCCGAGCGATGTCTTAATCCCATACTCAAAGGAATGTTAGTTGCATGGGAAACAGGCAGAATGCAACGGGCTGCTTGTATTTGTCCTTTGTCTATTATAACTGCTCCGTCGTGCAAAGGCGTATTCTTAAAAAATATAGTTTCCAATAATTGCGAAGATAACTCACTTCTAAACATTTCTCCACTCTGTACTATTGATTCTAATTTGTTTTCTTTACAAAAAATTATCAACGCTCCTGTCATTGACTGTGACATATGTCCGCATGCTTGAACTATTGCATTGACATTAAGACTTTGAGGAGCATGCTGGCTCTTCCAAAAGAAAAGTTTTCTCCCTTTTTCTGCGAAATTACGGGAACCGATCATAACAAGAAATCGACGAATTTCGGGTTGAAAAATCACAATCAATGCCATAAGTCCCAAAGATATGAACTGCCCTAATATTTCACTCATAATACGCATTCCCAATATGGAAACAACCTTCCAAATAACGTATAAAATGAAAAAACCTATGAAAATACTGATAGCATTTGTACCTTTTATCATTTTAAATACAAAAAACAATAAAAGAGCTACGACAAACACGTCAATAAAATCTATTATCGTGAAAGCGGGCAGACTCTGTATTATATCCAATAATAACATGATTAACTGTTTTTATATAATTGATAAAGTTTTATGCAATCAACTGCGGTTTTTACGTCATGAACCCTAAGTATATCCGCTCCGTTGTCCAACGCCAACGCATGTAAAAAACTTGTTTGCGGCAAAACATCCTGCGGTGTCAAACCTAACGGACGGTATATCATACTTTTTCTGGATATTCCCGTAAGTATAGGTTTTTCGAATAATGAAAACTCTTTTTGTCGGGCTAACAATTCATAATTCATCTCAAGAGTTTTCCCAAATCCGAAACCTAAATCCAATATTATGTCAATAACTCCTTTATCCTTCAGAATATTTATTCTTTGAGAAAAGTATTTACACATATCCAAATAAAGATTATCGTAATGAATCTCCTTTTGCATTTTGTCCGGTGTGATATTAGTATGCATAAGTATGTAAGGAAGTTTTTGTTTTGCTACTTCGTCAAACATTTTTTCATCAAATTGTCCGCCGGATACGTCATTTATTATATCCGCTCCGCAATCTGCTACCGCCTTTACTACATCTGCCCAAACAGTATCAATGCTTATCAGAATTTTCGGGTATTTCTTTTTGATTTCCTTAATAACAGGGACTAATCTTTTTATTTCCTCCGATTTTTCTACAAGTTTTGCTCCCGGACGTGTTGAACACGCTCCGATATCTATTATATCCGCACCCTGCTCTACTATATCCTCCGCTCTAAGGAGTGCTTTATCAAGGGTATTGTAACGCCCGCCGTCAAAAAATGAATCATCCGTTACATTCAATATACCCATTACAACAGGCTTATCCAAACAAAACAGATTTCCCTTGATATTTATTTTCTTATATTGTGAATTTTGCGTATCTTTGCCGTTCGTTAGCATGGTAATATATCTTATAAATATTAAATAATTTGCAAAGATAAAAATTTTATGACAAATACATCAACCGAGTACGATAATATTATAAAAAAGTCCAGAGATTTATTCGTCAAGAAGATGAAAGATTACGGTACTTCGTGGAGAATTTTGCGTCTTGCTTCTCTTACAGATCAAATTTTCATCAAAGCCAAACGTATTCGCTCCATTCAACAAAGCGGAGTCAATCTTGTGGGCGATAACACTGAAGGAGAATTTATTGCTATCGTTAATTATGGAATTATGGCTTTAATTCAGTGCGAATTGGGCGAAGATTCTTACGATGAAATACCATCGGACAGAGCAGAAGAGTTGTATGATAAATACGCTATGCAAACAAAAGATCTTATGTCGAAAAAAAATCACGATTACGGGGAAGCATGGCGGGATATGAGGATTAGCAGCATGACTGATCTGATACTTCAAAAGATTCTCAGGTTAAAGCAAATTGAAGACAATAAAGGAAAGACCATTGTATCGGAAGGTCCGCAAGGCAGTTATGCGGATATTGTAAACTATGCGATATTTTGTTTGATTCGCATGGAAGAAGAAAACAACGGATAATGCATTTATTTCAGATGTATCTGATAATATCTCAAGGAAGTGCAGAAAGAAAAAGCCATTTTCACAGAAACATTTCTTAAAACGGGATAACAATTAAACAAATATAAATAAGGAGATAATAAACATAAAAAAACAATATGAATACACAAGCAAAAAACATTATCAATCACGTGTTGAGATTCCTGTTCGGAGGAGTTTTTATCTTTTCAGGCTTTGTTAAGGCTGTAGATCCTATGGGGACGGCATATAAAATAGAGGAATATATGGGCGTTTTCGGATTCGAGTGGCTGTTGAATGCAATTCCTTCCGTACCTGTTGTTCTCAGCGTATTTTTGTGTTGTATGGAATTTCTTATCGGAATAACTGTCCTGTTGCATATATACAACAAAGTCAATAAATGGGTAGCCACTGCATTTATGTTGTTTTTTACCGTAACCACGTTAATAGATGCTTTGACTAATAACGTATCCGACTGCGGTTGTTTCGGAGATGCCGTCAAATTGACTAATTGGCAGACTTTTTTCAAAAACATTGCTTTGGATATTCTGCTTGTCGGCATATTTCTGACTGATGAAAACAAACCGCAACAATTCAAAAATCCGAAAAATTGGGTAACACTTTGTGCATTTGCCGTTTTGATATTGATTTTCTGCATACGTAATATAATGTATGAGCCGATAATTGATTTCAGACCTTGGAAAATAGGTAATAAAATGGCACCTAAGGAAAGTGAACAGGCTCCTGCCGTTACATTTGCTACATATAAACACAATGTGAGCGGTGAAGAAAAAGAATTTTCCATGGATGAATTGATGGAAGAAAGCGAAAAAGATCCTGATTTTCAACAACACTGGACTTTTATCTCATCCCGTTACACAAATCCTAATGAAATCAAAGCCGACGGTTTTTCTTTGTTGGCTTTTGAGTCCAATGAAGACGAAAGTTTACAACTTTTGAGTGATACAACCTCATCATTATACATTCTTGCCGTTGTTGATATGAACAAAGTAAGTGAAAAAGGTATGCAGAAGGCAATTCCTTTTTTGAAAGACAAAGCAGAGAAAGGAGAAAGGGTAATTATAATAACTGCCTCCTTACCTGATATGTGGTATTCTTTTCAAGAGAAATACAAACTTACTGATTATATGTTTTACTCTTGTGATGACAAAGCTATCGAGGCAATGGTCAGAAGTAATCCTGCCGTTGTACAAATCAAAGATACAAAAGTAGAAAATAAATGGGGTTGGAGAAGTTTGTAAAATAAACTATGCTGAATTATATTCTGAAAAAAATCGGCTACGGTATTTTAGTAATCTTCGGAGTTGTAACATTGGTTTTTTTTCTTTTCAATATTCTTCCCGGAGATCCTGCAAGAATGATGTTGGGTCAAAGAGCAGATGAAAAAAGCGTGGAGATGATTCATAAAGATTTAGGATTGGACAAACCTTTGTGGCAACAATACTTGAATTATCTTAACGATTTATCTCCGATTTCTTTTCATTCAACACTGTCTTCTGATAATTTCTATCTGGATACAACAAAATACACATCTTTTTCTACACTCATAAAAACAAAAACTAAAATCATAGTATTGAAAAAACCTTATCTTCGACGTTCTTACCAAAGCAAACGCAATGTTTCACAAATCCTTGCAGAGGCTTTTCCAAACACTATAGTATTGGCACTTGCAGCCATAACATTTGCTTTTATCATCGGAATAATCTTGGGAAGTATATCTTCAATGTACGCAAACACTTGGGTGGGCAGATTGATTCAATTTCTGACCTCTATAGGTATGTCCCTGCCGTCTTTCTTTGCTGCCATAATCATTGCATGGCTTTTTGCTTTCGTACTGAGCAAATACACAGGATTAAGTATGTTCGGCTCGTTATATGTCGTTGATGAATTAGGACAAGGAGAACATCTGTGCTTAAAGAACCTTATTCTACCTGCTCTTACATTGGGAATACGCCCGTTGGCAGTTATTACCGAATTGACGAAAGCAACTTTATTGGATGTTTATTCGCAGGATTTCATACGTACTGCCAGAGCCAAAGGATTAAACAATAGACAGATAATCTGGCGACATGCCTTAAAAAATGCTCTCAATCCCGTTATAACTGCAGTAAGCGGTTGGTTCGCATCATTGATTGCAGGAGCCGTATTTGTAGAATACATATTTGATTGGAAGGGTGTAGGTGTAGTCATTGTAGATAGTTTGGAAAAATATGATTTCCCCGTAGTCATGGGAGCATTGCTTGTCGTATGTATCCTGTTGATTGTAATAAATATTGTAACGGATATTCTTTATGGTATTCTTGACCCGAGAGTACGTATAAATTAATATGTCATCAGTTTATATTTATAAATTACGACATATATAGAACTCATTACTGCTGATTTTTTCAGGCTATAAGAGTGTAGTTGTAAAAACGTTACATGTCTTTTCATTTCGGAATACAAAGTATCTACAACAGAAAAAACGAATAACAATATAAGGACGGAACAAATCCGTCCTCATATTTAACATGTATGTATCAGAAAACAATAGCTACTTTATTTGTTCTCGTTTTCAATTGCTGCCTGTGCGGCTGCCAAACGAGCAAGAGGAACTCTGTAAGGAGAACATGAAACATAATCAACCCCGCACTTGTAGAAGAATTTAACGCTTTCTCCATCGCCACCGTGTTCCCCGCAAACACCGATACGTAATTTAGGATTTGCTTCTCTACCACATCTGATTGCTCTTTCAACTAACATTCCGACTCCGTCTTTATCTATAGTTTGGAACGGATCGAAAGGAAGTATTTTCTGTTCTGTATAGGCTGCAAGAATAAGATTAACATCATCTCTTGAGAATCCGAATGTCATCTGTGTCAAGTCATTAGTTCCGAAAGAGAAGAAATCCGTAACTTTTGCCAATTCTCCTGCCGCCATAGTAGCACGAGGAACCTCAATCATAGTTCCGAACTTAAATTCGATTTTCATGTGTCTTTCGTTCTCAACCTTTGCGTGTATGTAATCGCAAAGTTTTCTCTGATGCTTCAATTCTTCAACTGAGATAGTCAAAGGTATCATTATTTCAAGATGAGGATCAAAGCCTTCCGCTTTTACTTCACAATATGCTTCAAACAACGCACGGAACTGAACTTTTGATATTTCCGGATAAAGGACTCCTAACCTTACACCGCGGATACCCATCATTGGATTAACTTCTTGTAAAGCATTGATTCTGTCCTGTAACTCCAATACGGAAATGCCCAAATCTCTTGCAATGATTTTTTGCTGCACATCATCCTTTGGCGTAAATTCATGAAGAGGAGGGTCCATTAAACGAATGGTTACGGGATTTCCGCTCATTATCTTCAATGTAGATTTGACGGATTCACGCATATAAGGCAGTAATGCATAAAGATATGTTCTTCTGTCTTCAGTAGTGTCGGATAATATTATTTTTCTCATGATTGCTAAAGGCACTTCACTGTCCTTTCCGTAGAACATATGCTCTATTCTGAACAATCCGATTCCCTTTGCTCCGAAATCCAGAGCCTGTTGTGTATCAACAGGGTTATCAGCATTAGTCTCGACACCGATAGTTTTCACTTTATCCACCAAAGACATAAACTGTTTAAACAAAGGAGAATCCGTAGCGGAAACCATTTTGATTGCACCTTCATAAACATAGCCTTTGGAACCGTTAAGAGAAATAACGTCGCCTTCTTTAAAGATTTTATTTCCTATCTTAACGACTTTCTCTCCCATTATAGACAAATCTTCTGAACCTACTATACAACATTTACCCCAACCTCTTGCAACTAAAGCGGCATGCGAAGTCATACCTCCGCGTGCAGTAAGAATACCGCCTGCAGCCTGCATTCCTTCCACATCTTCAGGGTTAGTTTCTTCACGAACCAAGATAGCAGTTTCGCCAAGGTCGTTCAAACGCATTGCTTCTCTGCTGGTCATGGCTATTTTACCGCAAACGCCTCCAGGACCTGCAGGAAGTCCGTGTCCTATAACCTCTTTGGTTTTCTCGTCATTAATATCTAAAACAGGATGTAACAACTCATCCAATTGATTTGTATTAACACGGCAAATAGCAGTTTTTTCGTCTATCAAACCTTCGGTAAGCATATCCACAGCCATCTTAACGGCAGCCGTTCCCGTGCGTTTGCCGACACGACATTGCAACATATACAATTTTCCTCGTTGAATGGTGAATTCGATATCCAACATATCGTGGTAATATGCTTCCAAATTATGACGTACTTCGCACAATTCTCCATAAACCTCGGGCATACTTTCCTGTAATGAGGCAAGGTGTTTGTTATGTGCATTTTTCGTTTCATCGTTCAACGGATTAGGCGTACGAATACCCGCAACAACATCTTCTCCTTGTGCATTAATAAGCCATTCTCCGTAAAATTTGTTATCTCCTGTTGCCGGATCACGCGTAAATGCAACACCTGTTGCGGAATCTTCTCCCATATTACCGAAAACCATGGCTTGAACATTTACTGCAGTCCCCCAATCTTCAGGAATTTTCTCAATACGACGATAAGATACGGCTTTATCTCCCATCCATGATTTGAAAACGGCACGTATTCCGCCTTCCAACTGCTCTTTTGCATCATCAGGAAAATCAACCTTTAATTCTTTTTTGATAATAGTTTTAAACTTGTTTGCAAGATACTGAAGGTCCTGTGAAGTCAAATCCGTATCATTCTTATATTTATGTTGTTTTTTGTAATCATCCAAATACTCATCCAAAAGTTTGCGGATACCTTTACCTTGTACGGGTTCTCTACCTTCGGCTTTCTCCATAACGACGTCGGCATACATCATAATCAGACGTCTGTAAGAGTCATAAACAAATCTTTCGTTCTGAGTCTGTGCAATTAAGCCCGGAATAGTTTCGGAAGACAAACCAATATTCAAAACAGTATCCATCATACCGGGCATTGAGATTCTGGCTCCCGAACGGCAGGAAA
>JAFUYA010000134.1 GCA_017477025.1 Bacteroidales bacterium
CTATTAATTCGGTATTTACTAACATAATTTCTGTTGTTTTTTGTTTGGTTGCAAAGATACGAAATTTATTGTACGAAACAATGAAATCCGTATTTTTTATTGCAAAAATAAATTCAAAACAGAGAGAAAAGATTTTTCGAAATGGAATTAGTTTTTTAGGAGTAATTTTTCATAGTGATAATGTTTGGTAAAAAAATGATAATGATTTCTTACAAAATCTTAATGATTTCGTCAAAAATCATTAAGATTTTACAAATTTTCACACACTTTTTTTACGTATTGATTATTAATAGGTTATTGTTTGTGAAAAAGGTGTTGAAACTATATGATAAATGATTGAACGACAAAATTATATGGTAGGGTAAAAGATGAAGTTTGTCGTTTTTTTTTCGTTTTTTGGCATAAAAAATGCATTAGATAAAAAAAATGTTATATCTTTGCAAAGTTGAAAAATTTAGAAAGAAAATCAATAAACATAATTATTAACCTTAAAAGATTAAAAAAAATGAAAAAACTTACGTTATTAGCCCTTACATTGGGTATGACATTCGGTGTTTTCGCTCAGAAATTCGTTTCAGGTCAGCCGACTATGCCGTTCAACGGAAACATCGAAAATTTGATGTCAGCAAAATCTGTTGCAGTAAAGTCTCCTGCTGCAAATGTTCACTTGACAGTATCTGATTTTACGGGAGATGATGCTAAACTAGCTTGGCATCTTGATGGTGATACAGCAGGCTGTGGTATGTTAATTGCTTTATTTACGGTTGAAAATGAACTTGACGGAGAAGATTTGCAGACAGTTTACACTGTTTTAAATCAATTGTTGCAAGGAGGACAGATCTACCATCCGTTCAATATGAATGCTACTTATATCAGCGAAATATTCTCGGACAGCCAGACAGGAGAGAAGACATATTTGGAAGACGGAAAAATATATAGTTTTTGGCTTGCTTTTATGAACGCCGCTGCAGTAGAAGGTGCTGATGGTGCTGAATACAGTTATGCATATTGCAACTTCACAGGTAACGGAGTCCTTTCCGAAGGAGCACACAACTTTAATGACCTTGTTGGTTTGGATATGGCTTCAGTAGTTATTACCAACGTTTATCCTAACCCTGCTTCTGATGTCGTTACAATCACAGCAGCTTCAAAAATCAACTCTTTGGAAGTTGTTAATACGTTGGGACAAGTTGTTTATACTATGGATGTAAACAATCAGACTGCAACTTTGAACACAGCTTCTTTTGAAAAAGGTACTTACGTTGTTCGTTTGAGTACTGAATTAGGAAAAGCAGCAAGCAAATTGTATGTAAGATAATCTTGTTCAAAGATATTCAAAAAAAGGGGACCACTGCATAAGCAATGGTTTTCTTTTTTTATCATTTTGATAATTCTTTCTGATGATTATGAATATTGCCGTTTAAAAATCATTGAATCGGCGATGATTGAAAAGAAAATAAATACAAACCAAATAAAAAAATAGACTAATATGAAAAAATTAATGATGATTGTCCTTGCAATAGGACTGACATTCGGTGGATTTGCACAGCAAACATTTTCTTCAATAACGAAAGAAAAGACGCTGAATTCCGAAATCAAAAAACACAATGCCGAAAAAGGAATGGTTATTCCTCAAATTACATCTAAATCTTCAAAACATTTTTCACTTAAATCGGCAGGTTGTACCATTACCGGTTTAAATGCTTTTGAAGAAAGTGCAGGTAATTTCAAAGCAACTTATACCCTTACCTTAAACGAAGGTACAAGTTATTATTCTTGGACTGCCGAAACATCTTCATTGGAAGGTTTGACTGATGAAGATTTGAAACAAAGTGTATATGACGAACTTGCTTATTACAAAGAACTTTATGCAATGTTCGGACTTGAATTTGACGAAAGTTGGTTCTGGATGACAGAAGCAGGTGAAATGGAGATTACTTCTTTGAAAGGAAATACCGATTACACTCTTGTAGTTATGTGTGTTGCTTCTGACGATACCGTTATAGTAAAAGAAGCATTCCAAACTCCTTCTTCCGAAATCAACGGTACGGCTGAAATGGAACTTGTAGAAGTTGAAAATATTTCCGAAACTAATGCGTATTTGGAAGTTAAGAAAAATGACCAAACGGTTAATTACACAATTCTGTTTGATGCATTATCCGTTTTTGAAGAATACAAATTGACAGATGAGGAATCGGTAAAAGAGTATTTGAGTACGACAGCGGTTACAAAATTGACAGAGGATACTATTTGGCAATTGGGTAACGACACTTTGACACATCAGTACGCATTAACTCCAAATACTGATTACGTAATTTACGTAGTTCCTTACAACGGCAATTCGGAAATAGGAAATATTGTTAGGCTAACTTTTAAGACACTTTCTTCCCAACAGAGCGGAGTTGCCGAAATGGAAACATTTGAAGTTAAAGATATAACTTCTTCCAATGCTTACTTGGAAGTTAAAAAAGGTGAAAATGCTGCTTTCTATCGTCTTCTTTTGGCAGAAACCGATACTTTAATTGCTTATCATATGGATAACGCGGACAGTGTTGCCGAATATTTGAATACCAATACGAGAGTCTATAATTATACACAGGATACAATTTGGGCTTTGGGAGATGATGACATATCAAGTCAGTATGCTTTAAAATCAAGTACTTCTTATACTATCTGGTTAATTGCTTACAACGGTAATAAGGAGCAGGGTAAAGTATATAATAAAGAATTTACCACAAACGAGGCATCAAAGAAAGGCGTTGCCAAAGCAACCGTTTCAGTTGATTGTTCAACTCCTGTTCTTGATTTTGACATAAAAGTTAATGATCAGACTGAATTTTTCAAATTCTATTGCGATTATGTTGATACCCTTCAGAATATTATAGATAATAACGCTGAATTCATTGATTATACATTGGAGGATATGGCTGTATATGAAATAAATTATTTTGAAAGCGGATATTCTTGGCTAAGTCTTTCATATAAGGATAATACTTCCCTTAATGAAGTTTGGTCAAAAGGCTGGATGTATTCTTATGTGGAAACTGCGATTGAATGGGCTGAAGGAGACAAACTTATTGCTGTTGCAGTTCCTTATAACGGGTTGGGACAGGCTGGAGAAATTTCTTCGCTTATCTTTGAAGTCGGAGGTGTCGGATTGAAAGATGTTCAACAAGGCGTTATAATCAGTGTTTATCCAAATCCAGCAACGGATTACATTCAAATCATAGGTTTGAAAGGTATGCAGAAAGTGGAAATCTTTAATACATCGGGTCAGATTGTATATTCAAAGGATGCAATGGCAAACGGTTTGAGAGTGAATGTTAATAATTTCGCACAGGGAACATATTTTGTTAAAGTTACTGCAAACGGTAAAGTTGTAACTAAACAGATAATAGTAAAATAAATTGCATAATTATTCCCGATTATTTTGTTTCACGGCAAAAACTATCGGAAAAGATTGCTCTAAATAAAAAAAGTTCCGCAATTATTTTGCGGAACTTTTCCGTTTTATCAGGACTGTTACCCTCGAAAAGCGTTTTTATCAATAGGGCAATAATAAATACTGCAAAATAAAACACTCAAAACAACACACGCACCGCTTTGTAACGTGAATTATTTTGAGTGTTTGTTTATTTATAAGCCCCGATTTGCCAGTTTCAGGCCTTAATTTCGTATGATTATTTCAATTTAGCAACTGCTTCTTTGATACGTTTCAATGCTTCAATGATGTTTTCATCACTTGTTGCATAAGACATACGGAAACATTCAGGAGAACCGAAAGCATCACCGCCTACAGTTGCAACATGTCCTTCTTCAAGTAAGTACATAGCAAAGTCGGTAGAGTTATTAACGGTGCGTTTGCCGTCGGATTTTCCGAAATAATAAGAACATTTAGGGAATAAATAGAAAGCACCTTTCGGATCATTGACTTCAAAACCCTCAATTTCCTTGGCAAGTTTGACAATCAAGTTCTTTCTTCTTTCAAAAGCCTTACGCATTGTTTCAACACAATCCTGCGGCATATTGTAAGCGGCAACTGCAGCCATTTGAGAAACCGAACAAGGACCACTTGTATATTGACCCTGCAATTTATTGCAAGCCTTAGCAATATCAACGGGAGCAGCAATGAATCCTATTCTCCAACCTGTCATTGCATACGCTTTACTTACACCATTGACGATTATGCATCTGTCTTTCATACCTTCGCACAAAGCCAAAGAGGCATGAGGCGTATCGGTATAATTCAAATGTTCGTATATTTCATCGCAGATAATGTAAATATCAGGATGCTTTCTCAAGACTTCAGCCAATCCTTCCATTTCCTCTTGAGTATAAACCGCACCTGTAGGGTTTGAAGGAGAACAAAGTATAAGCATCTTGGTTTTCCCTGTGATTGTCTGCTCCAATTGAGCAGGTGTAATTTTGAAGTCTTGTTCTATTTTGGCTTCCGTAAAGACAGGTGTGCCGTCTGCCATCAATACCATTTGAGGATATGATACCCAGTAAGGAGCAGGAATGATTACTTCATCACCGTTAGATATCAATGCCATGATTGCGTTGGTTACACTCTGTTTTGCACCGTTTGAAACTACTATTTGGTCTGCGGAATATTCCAAATGATTCTCATTTTTCAACTTATTGATGACGGCTTTCTTCAATTCAGGATAACCGGGTACGGGAGAATAGCGTGTATAGTTGTCATCAATGGCTTTTTTTGCCGCATCTTTGATATGGTCAGGAGTATTGAAGTCGGGTTCTCCCACACTCATATTAATAATGTCAATACCTTGTGCTTTCAATTCACTGCTTCTT
Organism: Bacteroidales bacterium; assembly: GCA_017477025.1. Classification (GTDB taxonomy): domain Bacteria; phylum Bacteroidota; class Bacteroidia; order Bacteroidales; family P3; genus Scybalousia_A. The sequence goes on from JAFUYA010000134.1 coordinate 4,816, forward strand.
TGGCTCATTGCCAAAGTTGCCGAAGGGGACAGACGATTGATTCTGTCAGATAAAAAATTACTCATGTTATTTTAATATTTTATTAGTGAAACATTTAACTTTCAGTCAAATCGTTCGGTTATGTTGCCCGATTCGACTGATTTTTCGGCGTGCAAAGTTATATAAAAAAATATAAATCTGCAAATAAGGAGAGAAAATATGAATGCTTATCTTAAAACAAGTAATGTCTATTTGCAAAATATTCGGAGAAAACCATAAAAAAGACGGAAATTCCGACCAACAACTCAATGTATTGCGAATTTCCGTTCTTTGATATATAAACCGGGCTTCCCGCGTTTATTGTTTTTTCATCAATTCGGCAAACTCTTCATAGAAATAAGTTATTGTTTCTATACCGTTAAAGAATTGTTTCAACGGATAATTCTCGTTCGGTGAGTGAATTGCATCACTTGATAAGCCGAATCCCATAAGAATTGACTTAATTTCCAAGATTCTTTCAAAACCTGCAACGATAGGAATGCTTCCTCCCGAACGAGTAGGGATAGGTTGTTTGCCGTAAGTACGTATGTATGCTTTTTCCGCTGCACGATAAGCAGGCAAATCCAAAGGAGAAACGTATGCATAGCCTCCGTGCAAAGGAGTTACTTCGACTTCCACGCATGACGGTGCTATTTGTTTGATATAATCGGCAACTCTTTCGGTTATTACGTTGAAATCCTGATCAGGAACCAAACGGAACGAAATTTTTGCGTGAGCAGTTGAAGGTATTATGGTTTTTGCTCCTTCTTCAGTGTAGCCTCCCCATATTCCGCACACGTCAAAAGACGGTCTTATACCCGTTCTCTCTATTGTTGAGTAACCTTCCTCTCCGAACAACTCAGGCGAGCCTGTTACATTCAAATATTCTTCTTTTGAAAACGGGGCTTTTGCCATCAATTCCCTTTCTTCGTCGGACAACTCAATGACTTCCTTATAAAAATCAGGTACAGTACATTTGTTCGTTGCAGGATCTTGCAATTGAGATATAATTCTGCAAAGAATATTCACAGGGTTAGCCACTGCACCGCCGTAAATACCAGAATGCAAATCGGCCTTAGGACCTTTAACCGTAACTTCAATGTATCCCAATCCTCTCAAACCTGCAGTAATGGACGGAATATCCGCACCAATCATACCCGTATCGGATACAAGTATGACGTCCGCTTTCAATAGTTCTTTGTTTTTCTCGCAAAATCCGTACAAACTCCCTGAACCTATCTCTTCTTCACCTTCAAGCATAAACTTAACATTGCATTTCAGCAAGTTATTTTTGTTTAAGTACTCAAAAGCTTTTGCCTGCATGAAACTTTGTCCTTTATCATCGTCGGCACCTCTTGCCCATATAATGTCATCTTTTACAACAGGTTCAAAAGGTGATGTTTTCCATTGCTCAACAGGATCAACGGGCATAACATCATAGTGGCCATAAACAAGAACGGTAGGGTAGGAGTCATCAATGCAGCGTTCTGCAAAAACAACAGGATTTCCTTCCGTAGGCATAACCTCACAACGGTCTGCTCCTGCTTGAAGTATCAATTCTTTCCAACGATTTGCACACTTAACCATATCTTCTTTGTGTTCGCTTTGCGAAGATATGGAAGGAATTCTGATAAGTGAGAACAATTCTTCCAAAAATCTGTCTTTGTTCTCTACAATATAAGATTTAATGTCCATTACTTTATTTCTTTTTATTTAATTTTTTTGCTGTCGGATTTGTATTTTGTTGTGAGTGGATAATCGTTTGAATGAGCAATTAACAGATTTATTCTTCCAAATCTTCTTCAAAATATTCAGGCGTCAATAATTCGTCTTTGTTGATTACGGGAGTATTTATGTAGTCCTGAATAATTAAAGCAGTTGTTATTTGGGGCTTTATTTGAGTCAGAATAGCGTATGCATCCAATCTTGTAGGAAAGTCCCCTAATTTCACGATGAAATAAGGCTCATCAAAAACAACGTAAGATCTCAAATCGGTGAATATTTCCGTCAGATCATTTTTCAATGAAAAAGCCTTATCCTTTGCACCTTCCCCTGTGAAAGTCGCTACCTTTATCCTAAAACCTTTAGTAGTATGTGCCATACGGTTGTATTGTACATGCTTTTCCAATACGGTTTGTAATCTGCCGTCAGCAATGACCTCCACTTGGGCGTAAGTTACACTGCACACAATATAAAATACGCAACATATTACTAAAGCCACAAAATGCTTATTGGAGAAAAACTTTCCGATGGGACATCCCGCACGATTCATATCCGATGTGTGTTATTTGTATTTTTACAAAAACTATCTGCCCGCTCCGTTAATTTCTTTCGGAGTTATTGTCAATACAGGATAAGGAGAAAGATTTATCATCTGCTGGGCGTACGGTCCTAAGAAGAACAGGTTACTTAAAGTCTTTTCCTGTTCGGTCATTATTACAATCATATCCGCACCGATTTCTTTTGCGTAATCCAAAGTGGTCAAAGTAGAATTGTCCGAATCTCTCATCTCAATAGTAAATCTCAACCCTTTTTGGGTAAGTAACCTTTCAACGCTTTCAACATAACTTTCGACCTCGTTTCTTATGGTTTTACCGCTATAAGACTGCAATCCCAAAACTCTGATACAAGTATTAGGGAACATTCTCGCAAACTCAATAGTCCAAGGAACTTTCTGACGGGTATCAGGAGTGGAATCAATCGGTAGAACAATGTTCTCCAACTGTTTATTGAAGTTGAAATTCTCTCTTAACAGCAATACCGGTACAGGGCAGTCACTCAGCGTCTTGAATGCATTAGCACCTGCAAATCTTTCGTCAAAACCGCTGTTACCGTTAGTACCTATTATCAATAAATAAGGCTCTCTTTCCTTAATAACCTTGTTAATGGTTGAATGTACTCTTTTACCTTCGGCAATCTTATAAGATATTTCGTTTTCACCGAGTGAAACAGAGAAAGATTTACACAAATCCTTCAAAATATTTTCGGCTTCCATCGGATCTTTTTCGGCAGTTTGAACCCAAAGCATAAGGATATTTGAGTTTGTTCTGTTTGCTATATCCACGGAAAGTCTTAATGCTGTAAGCGATGCATTTGAAAAATCAATGCCTACTATAATTTCCTTATTCATACGGCAATTTGTTTTTAATGTTTATAATTTATTTTCGGTAAGATGAAATCTTATTTTTTGCAAATATATCAAAAAAATAAAAAACAGCAAAGAAAATTATGTAAAATATGGAAATAAATTTGAGATCCTATTGAATAATTCAAAGATTATTAGAAAAATAACTTTGATAAGATTTAACCCTTTTGCGTAGTTAAAAGATACTAAGATATTGTTTTTAACGATGATTATTACATACGTAAAAGAATATAACAAACCGACTGAATGCAACTTGTGAGGTATATCAGTTTGAAAATATTGTAATATGTCCTGCAATTCTTTTTTCAACAAGTTGTATAAAATGGAAACCGAGTAGAGAAGTTTTCAATTAAATAAGGTAATAATTGAAAAAAAACAGAAAAAAAGATTGTCGGAAAGAAAAAATATTGTATTTTTGCAACTTGTTTTAGAAAAGGCTCTTTGAGGGGTTGATTATTAAGGATTTTAAACTACAAGATATAATGATAAACATAACTTTACCGGACGGAAGCGTGAAACAATTTGATGCAGGTGTAACTGCGTTGGATGTAGCAAAATCAATAAGCGAAGGATTAGCAAGAAATGTTTTGTCTGCTACGATAAACGGGAAGATAAGAGATTTGTTGTTGCCTATAAATGAAGATTGCGAATTGAAACTCAATACTTGGAGTGACGAAGACGGAAAACATACGTTTTGGCATTCCTCGGCTCACTTGTTGGCTTCTGCAGTTCAGGCATTGTATCCTAATGCAAAATTCGGAATAGGACCTGCAATAGAAAAAGGATTTTATTACGATATTGATTTCGGTGAAGATGTTTTGAGGGAGGAAGATTTTCCCAAGATAGAGAAAAAAATGGCTGAAATAGTTAAGCAAGGCGTTAAGTTGGTTCGTAAAGAAGTAAGCAAAAAAGACGCATTGGATTATTTCGGTGCAAGAGATGAAAAATATAAAGTCGAACTTATACAAAATTTAGAGGACGGTACGATTACTTTCTATGAAAGTGGTGATTTTACCGATTTGTGTCGTGGTCCTCATTTGATTGATTTTTCTCCGATTAAGGCCTTTAAAATAACTTCTTTGGCAGGTGCTTATTGGCGTGGTGATGAACACAATAAACAATTGACACGTCTTTATGCTGTTTCTTTTCCTAAAAAGAAAGAATTAGATGAATATTTGCTTATGTTGGAAGAAGCAAAGAAACGCGACCACAGAAAATTGGGTAAAGAGATGGAATTGTTTGCCTTTTCTCAAAATGTGGGTCAAGGTTTGCCTCTATGGTTGCCTAAGGGTACTGAATTGAGAAAAAGATTGGAGAACTTCTTAGCCAAAGTGCAAAAACAATATGGTTATGTGCAGGTTATGACTCCGCATATCGGCAACGTCAATCTTTACAAGACAAGCGGACACTTCCAAAAATATGGTAAGGATTCTTTCCAACCAATACAAACTCCGCAAGAGGGAGAAGAATATATGCTTAAGCCTATGAACTGCCCTCATCACTGCGAAATTTACCGCTTGATGCCAAAATCTTACAAAGACTTACCATATAGAGTTGCAGAATTTGGAACGGTGTATCGTTATGAAATGAGTGGTGAGTTGCACGGCTTAACCCGTGTGCGTTCATTCACACAAGACGATGCTCATATATTCTGTACACAAGATCAAATCAAAGAAGAATTTTGCAAGGTTATAGATATTGTACTTTATATTTTCAAAACGTTGAAGTTTGATAACTTTACGGCTCAAATTTCATTGCGTGATCCTAACAATAAGGAAAAATATATCGGTACTGACGAAGTTTGGGATAAAGCAGAACGTGCTATTATTGAAAGTGCGGCAGAAAAAGGTCTTAACACCGTAACTGAAACAGGAGAAGCAGCATTTTACGGACCTAAATTGGACTTTATGGTCAAAGATGCGTTAGGAAGAAGTTGGCAATTGGGTACTATACAAGTTGATTACAATCTTCCTGAGCGTTTCAACTTAGAATACATCGGTGCAGACAATCAAAAACATCGTCCGGTTATGATTCACCGTGCTCCTTTCGGCTCTATGGAACGTTTTGTTGCTGTCTTGTTGGAGCATACGGCAGGAGAGTTTCCTTTGTGGCTGACTCCAGATCAGTATATTGTACTTCCTATAAGTGAAAAGTATGAACAATATGCTAAAAAGGTGCAGGATGCTTTAAGTATGGCTGAGTTAAGAGGTACGATAGATAATCGTAATGAGAAAACAGGAAAGAAGATTCGTGATGCCGAAGTTAAAAAAATCCGTTACATGCTTATAGTGGGAGAGAAGGAAGAGGCCGAAGGTTTAGTTTCGGTTCGTGAGCATTTGAAAGGAGATATAGGTACAATGAAGATAGAGGATTTTGCAGATTTAGTAAAACAGGAAGTTCGTAAAGAACTTGAATAAAATAAATTATAAACTATTAAATATATAAGGAGGACAGGTTATAGAA
>JAFUYA010000135.1 GCA_017477025.1 Bacteroidales bacterium
AAAAAGTATGTAATTTCCGTATTTCTTAATTTTCTTTATCTGTTGAACGTGTATCTATTCGACAATATCAAAATTGCTGAACGGATGTTTTCTTGAAATAAGTGTTCTTATTTCGGAGATACCGTAGTAATTTTTGTCTTTTCCTTCAGTTTTTATGAATACATAGCGATTCAAAAGAAAGTTAAAAAAGTATCTGGCAGAGTTTCTGGCATTGTTAAATGCTATAAGATATACATCGTTAGGAATAACGCTCACGGTTTCATAATTGACAAAGCATTCATCTTTATCGGTACATTCAAAATAGCCGTCAATTGCGTCCTGAATTTGTTCTTCGTTGAAGAAAACCAATCTGTCTTCATCTTTTTGTGCGTTGTAGGTAAGCCAGACATTAATATTAACTCCGTTAAGTTGTTTATAGAATTTTAATTTCGGGTAAAACTCATCAATAACGGAATCGTAGAACGCATATTGTTCCGCTTCCATTTGCGAAACTTCCAGGGTATGTTCATTGTTTTTCAACTCAATCGGGAAATTTGTAACTTCCCTGACTTCAAAACCGTAAAACTTCAGACTGTTGATGATTTCTCTGTTATATGTGTTTAAAACAGCAGTATCACTGAGTCCCGTTATTGCAGTTAGATTTGTTTTTATCAATTCATTTGCACCTTTGAAATAGACTATGTCTTTCTTGTCAGCACTCCTTTGATTGTTCAGAAATTCCGTTGCTTCTTTTTGAGCGAAAAGATTACAATAAATGAGAGAAATGCTTAATATTGTCAAAATTTTTCTTTTCATGGTTGTCATTCCGTTTGATATTACTATAAACTCAGTTATACAATATATTATTAAAATAAAGATGTCTGCACTCCGTTGTCTTCTTCAAGGTCTTCATTAAAGAACTCATCGTTCTCAATATCGGTTTGTTCTTCTTCCGATATGATTTCTTCATAAGGAAGCGGGTCAAGAATTTTGATTTTGGTCTTCTTGTCTTTGCTAATTTTCTTTCCTTTGGCTTTATATTTCATAATGTCGGTCAAAGATGTAACTTCCTTTTCCTCTCCGTCAATACTGATGACAGGAAGCCAGTCTGTAATACAGTATTTCAAAGAAGCCGTTTCGCTGTCAAGGAAACTTATTCTGTCATTTGACAACATCTCGGGAACGAATCTTTTAATATAAAAGGCCTTTGCTTCATCTTCCCAGTACATTACAGTAACAGGTTTTTGTGAGTTGTATTTTTCAACGATTATAGTGTCATCATCAAAATGCAGATTCAAATCCGGATCGCATATTCTGTAAGTTCCTTTTTGAGTTATTATCAAAATTTTATCTCCGCCCTTGAATTCTCCTAACAGATTTCCCCTTTCAAGGGTATTAAGTTGCATTATGGAAGTATCAAGCCAAATTTTTTGTGCTTTAAGTGTTGAAACACCTCCCGTTTTTTTGCTTACACGTCTTACAGGATTAGGATCGACTACATTTCCGTGAGCGTTTTTGTTTTTAATTGCCAAATCAGCGAAGTCATATATGAAACTCAAACGCCGCATTCTCGGTTTGGCTTTCAAATATACGGTAACTTTCTCCGCTTCACCGTTAGGATTGGCGGAAAAATACAAAAGCGACGAACCTTTCACACCTTGCGTAAAATCATATTCCTTATCACGGATAACTCCGGTAACGTTGCAACGTTTAGCAAAGCATCTGCCGTAAGGACCGTTGTTATACATTATATTATATATGGTACGCTCGTCGTTACGTTTGAATACGGCGATATGAATAATATCCTTGCCGACAAAATCTTTCTCACTGACTTTTTTAATAACGTAACTGCCGTCCGAACGTACGACAATAATGTCGTCCAATGTGGAACAATCGCAGATATATTGGACATCCTCACCTTTAAGTTTGTAACCTGCAAAGCCTTCCTTGAAGTTACAATAAAGTTTTTCGGTTGCAGCCGCTGCTTGTGTAACTTCAATGCGATGAAATGAACGAATTTCAGTTTTTCTTTCCCTTCCCTTGCCGTATTTATCCTTAAGATGTTTGAACCATCGAACGGCATAATCGGTAAGATGGGCAAGGTTATTCTTAACTTCGTCCATATCCGTTTAAATAGACTCAAGATCTTTTTGAGCTTTATCACTATTGTACTTAGATATGCGGTCAATAGGAATTTTTCTCAATTTGAGAACATCGTCCAAGGTAATTTCTCTCAACAGTCCTTTAACAAACGGTTCCAATCCCTTGAAAATGGTGTCATTGATGCTTTCATCGGTTGTACAAGGCTTAATATCTTCGTAGATTTCGTTCTCAATAAAGATTCTTTCCAAACTAATCCATTGCCATCTCTCTTTAAGGTCGTTCAGTTCCAGTTCCAATTCTTTTTTTAACAGATCAACCGTCGTTTGTGTGTTACGACGCAGAATATCGCTGACAGGCATGAAACAAGGTTTCTGATCGTCAATAACACATGAGTTGGGAGATATGCTTTTTTGGCAATCGGTAAAAGCAAATAATGCATCTATAGTCTGATCTATTGAAACATCGTTAGGCAGGTGCAACCTTATTTCAGCGTTTTTAGCAGTATTGTTTTCTATTTTCTTTAATTTCAGTTTGCCCGTGTCATTTGCTTTTGCTATAGAGTCTATTAAGGAATCGGAAGTTGTGGAATAAGGAATCTCCGTTATGACAAGAGTTTTTGCATTTTCCCTTTCAATTCTGGCTCTTACCAAAAGTCGGCCTCCTCGTATGCCGTCATTGTATTCACTTACGTCCATAAGTCCGCCTGTAGGGAAATCAGGATACAAAACAAACGGTTCGTTTTTCAGAATGGAGATACTGGCGTCTAAAAGTTCGTTGAAATTGTGCGGAAGTATCTCACATGCCAGCCCGACAGCGATACCCTTTGCTCCTTGAGCCAAAAGCAACGGAAATTTTATGGGTAAAGTATCAGGTTCCTGGTTTCTGCCGTCGTATGAGGGGTGAAATGTTGTAGTTCTGTAGTTAAAAGAAGTCTCAAGAGCAAACTTACTCAAACGGGCTTCAATGTAACGCGGAGCAGCAGCGGAATCACCGGTAAGAATGTTTCCCCAGTTTCCCTGCGTGTCAATCATAATTTCCTTCTGCCCTAATCCCGTGATGGCATCTCCTATGGAAGCATCTCCGTGCGGATGATATTTCATTGTGTTTCCGACAATGTTTGCCACTTTGTTATATCTTCCGTCGTCCAATTCATGCATTGAGTGAAGTATTCGGCGTTGTACTGGTTTTAAACCGTCATTTACGTGGGGTATAGCACGTTCTAATATTACATAAGAGGCATAATCCAAAAACCAATCTTGATACATTCCCCTTATTGATGCCGGTTGTCTGCCTTGATTGCCTTGCTGTCCGTTTAAATTCTCTTCCTGCATTTGTTTTGTCAGTTTTTATAATCAGTCATGATTCCGTTTTTCGCACTAAACAGAAGTTATAGAACGTAAGAATAATTTATTAGTTTATTCGAAACTTACATTCGGAGCATTTTCACTGCCCTGTTGTGCGGAGTAATACTCTTTTGCGTTGAATCCGAACATATTTGCTATTATATTTGTCGGAAATACGTTGCGTGTTCGGTTGTATTGTTGTACTGCATCGGCGTAACGCTGTCTTTCCGTTGCAATACGGTTTTCAGTTCCTTCAAGTTGTGATTGTAACTCTTTGAAGTTGTCGTTTGCTTTCAAATCCGGATAGCGTTCTACCACAACATTCAAATCTCTTATTGCACTTGTTACCGCTGTCTGCGTATTTTCTATGGCTTTTACGTCGCCTTGTTCCAGCGTTGTTTTAGCCTGATTTCTCGCTTCTATTACTTTTGTAAGCGTTTCCTGTTCGTGTTTTGCGTAGCCCTTAACAGTTGCAACTAAATTCGGAATCAAATCCATTCTCCTTTGATATTGGCTTTCTACTTTACTCCATTGAGAAGAACAATTCTCATTCAGTTTTACTAATGAATTATATTTCCACATTGCCCAGCCTCCTAATAGAACTACTATGACAACTACAACCAATAATCCTTTTAATCCATTACTTGATTTCATCTTTCGCTTATATTTTTATGGTTACTAATTCTTTGTTATAAATTGTTTTGTCTTTGTTATCTTGTGTTCGGTGCAAAACTTGTCGGTACAAAAACGTAATAAATAAATTAGAGTGTATAAGTCTTGTAGAAACTACCAACTTCCGCCGCCACCACCGCCTCCGGAGAAACCTCCGCCGAAAGATCCTCCCGAAAAGCCGCCGAAACCTCCCGATGAACCCCACGAAGAGCCTCTGTGCATTGATCCTGCCATACTTCCTGCCATTGCTCCCGCAAAAAATGATGACGATGAATCAATTTCCTCGTCTTTATAGTCTGTATGGTTGCAGTTCTTGCAATGATAAGTAGTCCTTAATATATCTTTTTGACGGAAAATACCCGTATGCATCATTTGTTCCGAAACTTTCTTGTATGCTTTTGCATGACAGACAGGACATATTTCATAAGGAGAGTTTTCTTCGTAACAATAAATGACGGTTCTGCCACACTGCGGACACAACCATACATCATAATCTCTTGAATTCAAAGTTTCTTCCAATTGTTGTGTATGATTGAGAAACTCATCTTCTTCTTTTTCCGACAAGAGTTTCATTTCATGACCGCACGAGCAGAAAACTTTTTCTTTTCTTATGGAATTAAGTTTTCTTTTATACATTATAATATATACAGGTAACGTAAAAATTGACAAGATGGCAACAATACCTGCATATTGTCTGAAAACTTTTCTGTAATTATTCACACGTTTTGAGCGATAAGTGTGAGCAATATTCTTTATTGAATTGTCAAGTTGATATTTTGCCAATAAAAAGACTCCGATACCCAAGAGAAAATAGCCGATAAGCAGACTTTTGAGCAGATTTCTGAAATCCTCCTTATTATTATGAGGATTGGAAGGGTTATCATAGTATTTATAGATTTGATTTACGGTTTCTTGTGTCCCTGCCAGCACTCCGCCGTCCCAATCTCCGTTAATGAAGCAGGGTTTCATGATTTGGTTGAAAATTCTTGTGCTTTTGGCATCGGTAATAACGTCTTCAATGCCGTAACCTGTTCTGAAAAAACATTGTCTTGCCTGTGTAATGACAAGAATTATCAAACCGTTGTCCTTATCTTTCATTCCCGGATGCCACAAATCGAATAATTCCATACTCAATTCCCTTGCTGAAGTTTGTTTGTCGCCGTTTATTACAACGACGCTTATTTGACATGAAGTGGAATCATACAAACGGTTTATTGCATCATTGAGCGTTTGTACGGTAGCGGGAGAGAGGATATTGTCCTGATTACATACCCAGTTGGTCAGTCCCTTTGTTTTAGGATTTTCTACATCCTTTGCCGTAATTTGGGAATAAACTGACCCGGAGTTGCAGAAAAATACCCAAAGCAACACAAATACTAATGTGTACAGTTTGTTATTTTTTGTCATGTACTTGAAAATAATAGGCAAAGGTAATAATTTTTTTTCAATGTGCAGAAATATTTTTGTAATTACTGAAAATTTCTCTGAAAAATGTGGAAATATTTTTGTAAAGTGTGGAAATATTTTCGTCAGGACGGTTCAAAACTATATTTCAGACCGTCTGAAACGTAGTTTTGAACCGTCCAAAATTAATTTTGAACCGTCCAAAACAAAACTCTTTTCAGTGATTACAAAAATATTTAATGATTTTTCAAGACATTTGTGTGTAATTTCAAATTCTCTGTTATTGTTTTTTTTGCCGCAATCATATCATTATATTGCTTTTTTTATCAGAAAACTTCATTGCGGCATAATTTTGGTATGTCTTTATGACGAAACATCTTCAATATAATTGCAATTACAGAACTGGGAAAAAATAAATATTACTTTTTTTTACCGAAAAAACAAAAAAAAACAGAAAATACTCAGATATATCGGAAAAATATTGTACTTTTGCCTATTAAAATTAAACTGATAATACAAATGAACAATATAGATGTACTTTTGGGACTTCAATGGGGTGATGAAGGAAAAGGAAAAGTAGTGGATTATCTTACGCCTCAATATGATATTATAGCAAGATTTAACGGTGGTCCTAATGCGGGGCATACTTTGGAATTTAACGGAGTAAAACACGTTCTAAGGACAATACCTTCCGGAATATGTCATGAAGATAAGACTAACGTTATAGGAAACGGTGTTTTGATTGAACCTAATATATTTATGCAGGAAATAAAAGATTTGGAGACTAAAGGATTTACTCCGAGAAAAAATCTTTTGATTTCCCGTAAAGCAAACCTTATACTTCCTTCTCATCGTTTGACTGATGCGGCAAATGAAAAAAGTAAAGGAGACAGGAAAATAGGTTCAACATTGAAAGGAATCGGTCCTGCTTATACGGACAAAATAGCAAGAACAGGGCTTCGCATAGGGGATTTATTTGCAGGAGATTTTGAAGAAAAATACAACAAATTAAAGGAATCGCACATTCGTCATATCAAATCGTTAGGTTATAACGTCGATGAGTTCAAAATAGAAGAAAAATCTTTTGAAGAATACGAAAAACTTTGGCTTGAGTCTGCGAAAAATTTGAAAACGCTTTCGGTTATAGATACGGAGTACTACATAAATGACCAATTGCGTAAGGGAAAGAAGATTCTGGCTGAAGGAGCTCAAGGAACAATGTTGGATATTGACTTCGGCTCTTATCCTTTCGTTACATCATCTACTACGGTTACGGCAGGTGTTTGCTCGGGATTGGGAATAGCACCTCAAAACATAGGAAGGGTTTATGGAATCGTTAAAGCCTACTGCACGCGTGTGGGACAGGGACCGTTCCCTACTGAATTGTTTGACTCAATCGGTGATAAATTGTGCGAAAACGGACATGAATTCGGATCGGTTACAGGACGCCGTCGCCGTTGTGGTTGGTTGGATATGCCCGCATTAAAATATGCTTGTATGATAGATGGAGTTACCGATTTGATGTTGATGAAAATTGACGTTATGGATGATTTTCCTTCAATTAAAATTTGTACTCAGTATGAAATCAACGGGGAAAAAACGGAACATTTGCCGTTTAGTTTGGAGGAAAAACTGACTCCTGTTTTCAAAGAATATGAAGGCTGGCAACAAAATGTAACTAATATAAAACGGTTTGAAGACTTGCCTGAACAAATGCAGAAATACATATCTGCAATAGAAGAAATGACGGGATTGCCTGTAACGATGGTTTCGGTTTCTCCCGACAGAGAAGACACGATAGTAAGAAACAAATAATACAGACAGAATATGAAACGCTTGATTGTAACGTTGATGTTCGTTGTAGTGGCTTTGAGTGCCGTTGCACAGCAAAAATTACGTTTAAGTGAAGTTCCGCAGGAGGTCCGCATGGGATTGGAAAATACTTATACGGATTACAAGTTGGAAGGTTGGTATTTTGAGACGGGACAATATGTAGCACGGATTAATATTGATAATAATACGGGCAGAGTTTTCTTTACTGCAACGGGAAATTGGCAGTATACTATTTTTGAAATAAAAGAAGAGGAATTGCCTACTTTGGTTGATGATTATTTTATTAAGAATTACCCGGGTTATCGTGTAAAAAAATCTCAATATATAGAAGATATGAGCGGTGATAATTATTACCGTTTGATTATCTCAATGAAAGGTGTCGGTCAAACCGAATATGAGATGATTTTCGACCCGAGAGGCAATCTTACAAAGACAAATGCTCCGGATCCTAATTATGTAAAGAAAGACTATATTGAAAGATTGAATCCTGAAGCCATAGAATACCGTCAAAAAAAGATGGCTGAAAGAGAAGGTATTGCAGGAGAGGGAGTACAAGTTAATATTGAGAAGGAAAAGGCCGCAGCCAAAAGCAGTAAGGAGGTAAAACTTTCAACTGCCGAGGAATTGGATGAGCCTAAAATCCCGGAAGAGGTTACTACTGCATTCAAAAAGAAATTTCCGAGGGCAGAAGTGAAGAATTGGAAAGAAGAAAACGGCAATTACAGGGCGTCTTACGACAAAAGAGGTACTGATGCAGAGATTCTTATTGCAAAAGACGGAACTGTCATTTCTACTACGACCAACATAGATAAGGCTCGCTATCCGCGTTTGATAACCAAAGACCTTGAAATCCGTTATCCTAAAGCAAAGGTGGAAAAATTCCAGAAGATTGATTATGATATGAAATATAAGAAATCCGTTACGGATAAAAAGTTGGATACATATTACTATATTGAATTGACTGAAAAAATCAAAGGCAAGAAAGATAAGAAGCATATCAGACTTACGTACGACAAATCTTATAAATATCAGGGTTTAGCAGGAAGTGATGATGATTATGCCGATGAAGACTGATACCGATGAATAGGATAAGAGGTTTTCTTGTAATATGGTTATCGTTAATAACGATAACACTGCATTCACAAAACCAAATAGAATATCGTTCGGACTTCGGGAAGATTTATCCCGAGAATCCGAATGATATTGTTTTGGTAGATAACGTTGTATTTACTCATAAAGATATGACGATGTATTGCGACAGTGCAATATATAATCAAAAAGAAAACTATTTTGATGCATTCAATAACATAAAGATGTACCAAGGCGATTCCGTTTCACTTTTCGGGGACGTATTACATTATGATGGTAATACAAAGATAGGAGAACTGGATGGAAGACAAGTCGTTATGCGGGATAATGATGTAACCATGCATACGGATTATCTTATCGTTGATCGAAATCTGAACACTGTCAGTTATTATTCTTCAGCTACGATTTTCAATTCGAAAGATACATTGAGAAGTAAAGAAGGTGTTTATTTCATAGATGATGAGGTTTTTCGCTTTTATCATTCCGTGCGTCTTAATTCCAAAGACGGAAAGCTTATTGCAGACTCTCTTTTCTATAATACAAAAACAGAAGAAAGTGAGTTTTATGGAAATTCTGCCGTTTTAGTCGTTTATGACGACACTACCCGAACAGACAGCAGTTTTGTCATATCTCCGTATGGGAAATATAATTCAAAGACAGAGGAGATTTATTCCGATGCCCGTCCTGAAATATATACCAAAAATACTTTCATAACTGCCGATACCCTGTACTATGATAAGAAACGTAAAAACGGATATGCATACAATAATATATATGTAGCAGATACTGTTGAGAAAATTTGGCTTAATTGTAATGCCGTTCGTTTGAATACGGAGGATACTTTGTCAATAGCGTTCATTACCGACAGCCTTCTTGTCAGGCAGACGGAAAAAGAAGATACGCTTTATTTCCATGCTGACACATTAAGAATTGTTATGGATACAAGTTTTGAGGTCAAAGAATTATTTGCTTATGCTCATTGCAAATTCTATCGCAATGATATGCAGGGAGCTTGTGAATATGCTTATTATAATCGCAGTGATTCATCACTTCTGATGCTTAAACGACCTGTTCTTTGGGCGGAAGAATCTCAAATGACGGCAGATACCATATTACTTATAACTGATGAAAAAAATGTAAAGGAACTTTACATGAGACCTAATACTTTTATCGTACAAAATTCGGATACGAATACAAATGACTTTTTTAATCAGATAAGCGGTAAAAATTTGACAGGCTATTTTGAACGCAACAAGATATATTATGCGGAAATAGATGGTAATACCAGAAGTGTCTATTACATTTGGGACGAAAATAAAAAGCAAAAAACCAAGAAACTTACAGGTGTAAATATCGGGTTGAGTAAAGCAATGCATCTGTATTTTAAAGGAGGTGAATTAAAGAAAATGGTGGCAGTCAAAGATCCTGAATTTTATATGGATGCGTTGAAAAATATCAGCGATGAGGAAAGACAGCTTCGCGGTTTTATATATTTGGAAAGTGATCGTCCTAAACAACCTGTTGATATTTATATCAATCGATTCGTTGGCATATAACGGAAACTTATATTGCAGTGTATTGATTTGATTGAGAATATTTTATATAAGAATTATGTGAGAAAATCTATATATTCGTATTAAAAAGACTATGCCGTGTTAGAGCTATTTTGTCAAGCAGCGATGAAATCGTACTGACATATTGACATAATTAACGAAAACGGAACACTAATTGAAAATGGCGAAATTTAATTTTAATATATTAAGGAAAATGAAAGAAAAAGATATAGAACAAAAGGGTAGAGCAACACAAAATGATGGTAATGTTGCAAATGAAGAAGATCAAGTGAATTCTCAAAAAGATAAACAATCTGATATTTCTGACAAAGAGGCAGAAATATCAAATAAAGATGAAAGCGGAGAATCTGAAAACAAGATAGAGTCTATGGGAATCAAATTGCAGGAAGTTAATGATAAGTATCTGAGATTATATTCCGAATTTGAGAACTATAGAAAGCGGACTTCAAAGGAAAAAATAGATTTGATAAGTAACGCAAGTGAAGAAGTAATCAAAGATATTTTACCCGTGATAGATGATTTTGACAGAGCGTTGGAGCAAATGGCAAAAATAGAGGACCAACAGGTTAAGCAAAATTTGGAAGGAGTGAATCTGATTTACAAGAAACTGTATTCAATTTTGGAACGCAGAGGCTTAAAGCCTATTAATGCGAAAGGTTCTCAGTTTAATGAGGATTTACATGAAGCAATTGCTCAGATTCCTGCTCCGAGTGAAGAAGAAAAAGGAAAAGTCATTGACGAAACGACGAAAGGATATTATCTTAATGACAAAGTTATTCGTTTCAGTAAAGTAGTTGTTGCAATCTGAGTTTAGTATTTTTGTATATAATTTTGATATTTAATATAACAGTATGGCAAAGCGGGACTATTATGAGGTGTTAGGTGTCAGTAAAACGGCATCAGAAGATGAATTAAAGAAAGCGTATAGAAAATTAGCCTTGAAGTATCATCCTGACCGCAATCCCGGAGACAAAGAAGCGGAAGAGAAATTTAAGGAAGCGGCAGAAGCATACAGTGTGTTGAGCGATAAGGATAAAAGAGCAAGATATGATCAATTCGGAGAAGCGGGATTAGGTGATAATGGCGGTTTTGGCGGAGCAGGTATGAATGTTGATGATATTTTCTCAATGTTCGGAGATTTGTTCGGCGGTAGAGGAGGCGGATTTTCAGGTTTCTCGGGCTTTGACTTCGGAGGTTTCGGTAGTAGCAGATCATCTCGTGGAGGTAGTTCAAGAAGAGTTAATCGCGGTTCCAATTTAAGAATACGTCTTAAACTGACTCTTGAAGACATAGAAAAAGGTGTAGAGAAGAAAATAAAAGTGTCTAAATACGTCCCGTGTAAGACTTGTAACGGGAGCGGTGCAAAGGCAGGAAGTTCAACTGAAACTTGTCATCAATGTGGCGGTAGTGGTGTTATAATTCAAACTCAGAGAACTATTTTGGGACAGATGCAAACTCAGTCGGTTTGTCCTACATGTGGCGGAGAAGGAAAGGTTATAAAAGAGAAATGTCCCGAATGTCACGGAGACGGAATTGTTAAAGGTGAAGATGTAATCACAATAAACATTCCTGCCGGCGTACAAGACGGTATGCAGTTGTCATTTCAGGGTAAAGGCAACGCAGGTGCGAGAAACGGTGTTGCGGGAGATTTGATTGTTTCCATTGAAGAAGTTCCGCATGAGCAATTTGAAAGGAACGGTAATGATATTTGTTTACAGACTTACATTACTTTTCCTGAAGCCGTTAATGGAACAACGATTGAAGTGCCTACTCTGACAGGTAAAGTTAAATTTAAGATTGAACAAGGTATGCCTTCAGGCAAGATCTACAGACTTAGAGGAAAGGGATTACCTGAATTTCAAAATCCTTACACAAGAGGAGATTTGCTTGTCAGAGTTGATGTCTGGGTTCCTAAAAGTACGACAAAGCAAGAAAGAGATGTTCTGGAAAAATTGCAAAATTTTGAATCCTTTAAGCCTAATCCGACAAAGAAAGATAAGAGTTTCTTCGATAAAATGAAAGATATGTTCTCTTAGAGTATGCAATTCAAAGGTTAGTGTTTATCCTAATCGGCGATAAATTAACAACGGCAACTGAAATGTATGATATTATCGTTTTAGTTGCCGTTGTTTCATATTGCCTGTTTATTTATATTATCGGTATTAGTGTATTCCCGCTATTTTTTACATATTCTGAAACTCAAAAATGCAAATATTCCGACAAATAACGAGCCTGCTAAAAACAGTATTGTGGTCGTTTGTAACATATTTCCCATACCTACAATGGGGGCAACAATGCCTCCTGCTAAAAATCCGCTTGCCCCTAAAGCAGCTGAGGCAACTCCGGCATTATTTCTTTCGCTGTCTAAAGCGATTGCTGTAGGTATCGGTTGTAACAATCCGAAAGCAAACATTAATACAATAAACGTTACCTCAGTCAAAATAACTGAATGGACTGTATTTAATGTTACAATTGACGATAAGGCTGCACAAAACATTATTATTGCTCCGTACTTTATACTTTTCTTTTTTTGCAGATGTCCTGCCGTTGCACAGCCCGTGGCTATTGCAATTGCATTGACAGCAAAGCATAAACTGAACATCAAAGACGACAGTTTATAAATATCTTGTAGGATAAATGAAGACGCCGATATATACGTAAACAAAACGAATGCTGAAAACATATATATACAGAAATGAATAACGTAAGTACGGTTTGATATAAGATTCCTATAGTTTTTAAACGAATTGATTAAAGGAGTTTGCAGACGGTTTCGTGCGGACAAAGATTCTCTTAAACGCATACTCAATCCGATAAGTATTAATCCTATAACAAGTAATACCCAAAAGACAACGGTCCAATCAGCAAAGGACAGTATAACTCCGCCGATAATCGGGGCAATTACCGGAGCAATACCGTTGATGGCGGCAATCATTGATATGAATTGAGTCAATCTTTCTGATGAATACAAGTCCGTTGCAATACTTCTGGATAATACTATTCCGCCTGCTCCGGCCATACCTTGAAACAGACGCATAAGATTGAAAATTTGTATGTTTTCAGCAAAAATACATCCCAACGTTGCTGCTGTATATACGAAAAGAGAACCTAAAAGTAATTTTCTTCTTCCGTACTTATCACTTACGGGACCGATCAATATTTGTCCTATTGCCAATCCGAACATGGACATTGTCAAACTTAATTGTGCCATTGAATTTGTGGTAGAAAACTCTTTGGCAAGAGAAGGCAACGAAGGTAAGTACATATCCGTCACAAAAGGACCGAAAGCCGATAAAAAGCCGAGAGTGATCAGCAAAAACCGGTATAATTGTTTTCTTGTGCGTTTTATATTTTTCATTATTTTTTTCTTATTTTTCTATTTGTTTATAATTGTGATTTACACAAAGTTACGTATTAGGAAAATAAAATGTGATTTTACCGAAATTTTCTCCCTGATTTCTGCCATTTTCTCCCTGATTTTGACAGAAATCAGGGACTTTTTTTTACTTATTTCAGTATAATATTTTCCACTGTTTTGAAATAGCGTAAAAAATGAAAATTCGTCAATCGTATAACATATAAAGAGAACGAATGGATAAGGCTTCGGCCTTTTCCAATATGAATTCGTAACAGGAGTTGATGATTTGGTTATTATTCAAAGACATTTTCCTTTCTTGTCTTTTTAATTTCGGCGTGCAAAATTACGAAAAAAAACATTATGTGCAATTTTTGTTTTTCGGAGTAATGAGCATAATAACACTAAATATGGTTTGATATTTTCCGTATTTGCATTAATTTTTGTATTTTTGCAACTTGATTAAAAAAGATAAGGATTAAGGTTATGAGTGATATGCTTGAAAAACTTGAAGCGATAAATAATAAATATCTTCAGTTACAAGAGAAAATTAATGACCCTGACATAATTAACGATATGAAGAATTATGTCAAACTAAATAAGGAATACAAAGATTTAGAGCCTGTTATTGTTGCCTATAAGGAATATAAAGATATTCTTGCTAATATAGAGAATGCAAAAGAGGTAATAGAAAACGAAAAGGACGAAGAATTCAGAGATATGGCTAAAGCCGAATTATCCGAGTTCCAGGAAAAGCAGATAAAAATGGAAGATGATATTCGTCTGTTATTGATTCCTGCCGATCCTCAGGACGGTAAGAATGCTATTTTGGAAATTCGTGCAGGTACAGGGGGAGATGAGGCAAGTATATTCGCAGGAGATTTGTATCGTATGTATGTTAAGTACTTTGAAAAAAGAGGTTGGAAAACAGAAATCGTTGATTACACACCCGGCACGTCTGGAGGATACAAGGAAATTGTTGTTAATGTAAGCGGTAAGGACGGCGTTTATGGTCAAATGAAATATGAGAGCGGTGTTCATCGTGTTCAACGTGTTCCTCAAACCGAAACGCAGGGCAGAGTTCATACCTCCGCGGCAAGTGTGGTTGTTTTGCCTGAGGCTGAGGAGTTTGACGTAGATTTGAAGATGAGTGATATTCGTAAGGATATATTCTGTGCCAGCGGTCCCGGAGGTCAGTCCGTTAATACTACTTATTCCGCCATTCGTTTGACGCATATTCCTACGGGTATTGTAGTTTCTTGTCAGGATCAGAAATCTCAGGTCAAAAACTTGGAGAAAGCCTTGACCGTTTTGCGTACTCGTTTGTTTGAAAGAGAATATGCCAAATATCTTGAGGGAATAGCATCCAAAAGAAAGACAATGGTTTCGACAGGAGACAGAAGTGCAAAGATTCGTACTTATAACTATCCTCAAAGTAGAATAACGGATCATCGTATAAATTGGACTATGTACAATCTGCCTGCATTTATGGATGGAGATATTCAGGATTTATTGGATGCTTTGCAATTAGCCGAGAACGCAGAGAGATTAAAAGAATCTTTGGAATAAAATAATTTTCAGTCATATAAAATAACTTTATTGCTTTTTTCGTTTATTGGGTATGAAAATGAAGAAAGTTACGTCATTGTTGTTACTCGTTTCGATTTGTGTTATTGTCGAAGCACAGACGAGATATATAAATATAGTGCAATGGAGAGATCATCTTTCCTATTATTTTACACTCAATGTTTGTCAGATTAAAGACAGAATACTTGTTGCAGGGCAGTCTGCATTGTTTTATTACAATCCGACGACCAAGCAAATGGATAAGTTTAATAAAGTTAATGGTTTATCCGATGCTGGTATTGGAGTTGTTGCTTATGACTCCGTTTCCGAATCTCTTGTTATAACCTATGAAAATTCTAATATAGATATCGTTAAAGAGGAAAAAGTTTATAATATTCCTGATATAAAAGACCGTGCAATAGAAGGAAGTAAGGCGATAAACAGTATATATTTCGCTGATGACAGGGCTTATTTGTCATGCGGTTTCGGAGTTGTTGTCTTGGATTTGCAAAGACACGAAATTTACGATACATGGTATTTGGGAGAGAATTCATCTGCCATCAATGTTAATTGTATTTACATAGATGACACGGCTATTTATGCAGGGACAACGGAGGGTTTGTTGTATGCGGATAAAGACAGTAAGACTCTTGCCTCATCACAATCATGGAAGAATAAACATTTGACGGAAGATAACAATAAAGAGATTAAACATATTCTGCCTTACGGAGCCAATAGCATACTGCTTAACGTTATGAAATATAATCAGACCGTTTCCAATTTAATTAAATATGACGGTCAGACCAAAGATACGGTATTTTATGACGCTTATGTTTTGCAAATAAAGAATTACGGAGGTAATATAGGTATAGTCGGGTACCGTTCGTTTGATATATATGATACGAATGCAAATCAGTTATATCATTACAGTGACCAGTGGAATCCGATAAGCGGAGTTAAGATAGACTTACGGGATTTCTGCATTGATAACAATAATTCTTTGTGGTTGGCTCATTACAATCACGGTCTTATTCATGTTGCAGATTATACAACGGCGGGGACATCCAAGACTGAGATTATTTATCCTGTAGGACCTTTATCGAATGATGTGTATAATCTGACATTTGATCCTGACGGCAAACTTTATCTGGCACCGGGAGGAAAGGATAATACGGGTGTTAATAAAGGAATACGGGCGGATTCTTACATGTACAACGGGTATTATTGGACGGTGTTGGATTACGGTCAGACAAAAGATAGTATTTATGATGCATTGAAAGTTGCGATAGATCCTAAAAATAAAGATCATGTAATGATTTCGACATGGTGGAGCGGTATTATGGAGGTGATGAATGAAAAGGTCATCAACCTGTTTGATTCTACTAATACGGATTCGCGGTTGGCGTCCCACTTGTATAATTATCGTATCGCAGGAATTGATTATGATAACTCGGGTAATTTATTTATTGCCTCATCTCTTGTGCCTTACGGTTTTGTTTATCGTACTTTTAAAAACGAGTGGGGAAGTTTCTATACTTACCCTTATATAGGTAATGATGAAATAGTAGGTATGACATTGGACAAATTTAATTCCTATAAGTTGATATACACCGTGTCCAATAAAATTCTCTTGATAAATAACCAGGGAGAGATGAAACTTATAGATCCTAATAACGGTTCTCTGTTGGAGACTTCTAATATTCGGTGTATGACACAGGATAAGGACGGAGAGATATGGATAGGAACGGAAAAGGGAATAAAAGTAATTTATTCTCTTTACGGTGCTTTCGATGTCGGTTCTTCCGGATACGATGTTCAATGCAGTAATATTGTGTATAGCGAAGACGGTATTGCACAATATCTTTTGAGTTTTGAAGATGTTAAATGCATAATGGTGGACGGAGCAAACAGGAAGTGGATCGGAACGGAGCGAAGCGGTGTTTATGTTTTGAGTCCTAATGGAGATAAAGAGTTATATCATTTTACTTTGGAAAATTCTCCTTTGTTTTCCAACAAAATAATATGTATGGCACAAAACCCTTTGACAGGGGAGGTCTTCATAGGAACAGACAGAGGTCTGATTTCTTACAGGGCAGAAACATTGACTCCTGAAACGGAAGACAGAGATTTGAGTGTTTTCCCGAATCCGGTTCGTCCTGATTATAACGGATTAATTGCAATAAACGGATTTGTTGAAAATTCTGACGTCAAAATTACGGATGCAAACGGAAGATTGGTAGCACACTTGCAGTCATTGGGCGGACAGGCTGTATGGGACGGCAGAAATTTTGAAGGGCAAAAGGTTTCAAGCGGTGTATATTTTGTTTTCTCTTCAGCGAATGAAGGGGAAAATAAAGCAAAAGGTAAATTTATGATTATAAGATAATATATGCTTACACATACATTTGCCGTTTGTCTTAAATCATTTCCCTACAAGGAAAGCAGTACGGTGGTTTCTCTATATACAAAGGATTTAGGTTTGAAGACATGTATTATCAACGGTGGCAGAAAACCTAATGCAAGAATAAGGTCTGCATGTTTTCAGCCGTTGCAACCGATGGAGCTTGTTATTTATGATAATCAAAAATCCGCTTTTTGTAAGATCAAAGATAA
>JAFUYA010000015.1 GCA_017477025.1 Bacteroidales bacterium
ATAAAAAAATACTATCTTTGCAAATTCTTTCAGTAGGAGCAATATATGGTTGAACACTAATATTGTAAAAAGAAATAGACGAATTATAGAAATAAATAATTATTAACAAATAAAGAAAAAAGAAAAAATACTATGTCAACATTTTCGCAACAAATCAAAGAGGGTATTAAAACAAAGGGATTTATCTCTTTTGCTGTTTCCTGTTTGATAACTATCATCATTTGGAATTTACCGTTACATTCATTCGGGATTGACGGTTTGACAATTATCCACAGAAGGATCATAGCAGTATTTGCTTTTGCCATTCTGTGCTGGATAACTGAGTGCATACCTGCTTGGGCTACATCGGTTGCTGTTATAGGTGTTTTGTTGTTTTCTTCTTCTGACAGTGCATTGGCTTTTATGACTTCAGGGTTTGAAAAAGAAGAATTATTATCGCATAAAGCGTTGCTTGCAACGTTTGCAGACCCTATCGTTATCTTGTTCTTGGGAGGATTTATTCTTGCAGAAGCTGCATCAAAAACAGGATTGGATGTGGTATTTGCCCGTTCTTTGTTAAAACCTTTCGGTAAAAAAAGTGAGATTGTATTGTTAGGCTTTTTGTTGGTAACAGGCGTATTCTCAATGTTTGTATCCAACACTGCAACGGCTGCAATGATGCTGACTTTCCTGGCTCCCGTATTTAAAGCCTTACCTTCTGACGGCAAAGGACGTATAGCTCTTACATTGGCTATTCCTGTTGCAGCAAATATCGGAGGAATGGGTTCTCCAATCGGTACTCCTCCTAATATGATAGCATTAAAGTATTTGAACGATCCGGAAGGATTAAACCTGAATATAGGCTTCGGACAATGGATGTTGGTCATGTTACCTTATGCTTTAATATTGCTTTTGATCGGTTGGTTTTTCTTAAAGAAAATGTTCCCTTTTAAAGCAAAAACAATAGATTTGAGAATAGAAGGAGAGGTAAAGAAAGATTGGAAGACGGTAGTTGTGGCTGTAACTTTCATAGTAACCGTATTATTGTGGTTATTGGACAGAGTTACGGGCGTAAATGCAAACGCAGTTGCAATGTTGCCGATAGCGGTATTTGCCGTTACGGGTGTAATTAAAGCAAAAGATTTACAAGGATTAAGTTGGGATGTCTTATGGATGGTAGCAGGAGGTTTTGCTTTGGGATTGGCATTAAATTCGTCAGGGTTAGCTAAAGCAATGATTGAAAGTGTACCGTTCGGTTCATTCTCTCCTATACTTATACTTATAATTTCAGGATTGATTTGTTATTTGTTGTCCAACTTCATATCCAACACTGCAACGGCAGCTTTGTTAGTACCTATACTTGCTCTTGTTGCAAAAGGTATGGGCGATAGTATAGACGGTATAGGCGGTGTTGCTACAATACTTATCGGTATAGCATTGAGTGCTTCTTGTGCAATGTGTTTGCCTATTTCTACTCCTCCGAATGCAATTGCTTATTCAACAGGTCTTGTTGAACAAAAACAGATGCTTCGTATCGGATTGTTGATGGGTATTATAGGAATGGTATTAGGGTATGTATTGTTGATCCTTTTAGGTCAGGTAGCGTACTTTTAGCATACAAATATAATTGTATCAAATATGCAGTACGGGACAGAATGTTTTGTACTGCATATTTGATTTTAAGATTATAATTTATTGATAAGGATACTTTATTGTATAGAGTTTGAGATTCCGCATGTCCGACTTTGTCAAAGATGTGACAATTGTTATGTTATATATTCTGTCTTAAAAAAGAACTATTACAAATCACCTGTTACTTGTTCTTTTGAGAATATGTGGCTATCATTTCTTAAGAATATTTCCGATAGATTGATTTAAACCAAGATTATTCTAACAGTTCATGGATTTGTTTAAGAGGGAATTAGTCTTAAGATAAAAAAAAGAGAATATAAAAAATACGTTTCAAAATGTAATATTCTGAAACGTATTTTCATGTAATAGTAAACAGGAAACTATGACGATACTCTATAACATTTTTATCATTTTTCAGGAAATTTGTACTTGATATTTCATCAAGATTATTTTTTCATTCGTTGTTCTTTTGCCCATGCAAAAAGTTCAATAGGCAGATGACAATACTCTTGAGGATTTTTTTCTAAATAATCTTGGTGATAATCACTCGCAGGATAAAAATTTTTTAGTTTTTCAATTTCAGTTACAATAGGTTTATCGTACTGCATCTGTTTTTCTTTAAAGACTTTTCGGATAATGTCTAATTCATTATCATCAGTGTAATAAACTCCCGTTCTGTAACGTGTTCCTTCGTCATGACCCTGACGGTTCAGAATGGTAGGATCAATAGCATGAAAGAACATATCAAGTAAGAACTCCAGATTGACTTTGTTTTCATCATATTTTATTTGGACTGATTCTGCATATCCTGTAGTATCGGTATATACTTCTTCATATGTAGGATTATCCGTTTTGCCATTTGCAAACCCCGTTTGAGT
Organism: Bacteroidales bacterium; assembly: GCA_017477025.1. GTDB lineage: Bacteria > Bacteroidota > Bacteroidia > Bacteroidales > P3 > Scybalousia_A. Next base: position 2,490 of record JAFUYA010000015.1, read on the forward strand.
TTTAACCACACCTTCTACTTGTTTGAAGAAATGTTCAGTTCCCCAAAAGCAACCGCCTGCCAAATAACTTTCCTTCATTTTTATTTTTTTATTTGTCAAAATCAAACCTATCCGATATGTTATCCGATAGGTTTGATTGTTTTTATATATGTATTTATCCTAAAATCTGTTATCGCGACGAATATTCAGTCCGCTGTTCATATTAGAAACAGAGTCTTTTTTTTCGTTGTTATTTTTGTTACCGTTAAATTTGTGATTGCCGCCTTTATTACCGTTAGGACGATTAGGCCTTGCATTACTGCGAGCGGCATCAACGAATCCTTCAGGTTTAGGAATCAAAACGCGATGAGAAAGTTTAAACTTTCCGCTTTGTTTATCTATACCTATCAACTTAACACGAATTTCATCGCCTTCTTTCAAAACGTCCTCAACCTTCTCTATGCGTTTCCAGTCAATTTCAGTAACATGGAGTAATCCTTCCTTGCCGGGAAGAAACTCAACAAATGCACCGTAAGGCATAATGGACTTTACTACACTGTCATAAACCTCTCCGACTTCAGGAACAGTAACGATAGCTTTGATTTTTGCTGCAGCTTTTTCAATTCCTTCCTTATCGGCGGATGAAATCTCGCAAACACCGTAGTCTCCTTTTTCTTCGATAACTATGGTAGTGTTAGTGTCCGCTTGAATCTGTTGAATGTTTTTACCTTGAGGGCCTATTACCGCTCCGATGAATTCTTTCGGTATAAACATGGATATGATACGAGGAACATGAGGCTTATAATCTTCGCGTGGAGCAGGAATAGTATCAGTAATTATATTAAGAATATGTTCTCTTCCGCGTTTAGCCTGTGCAAGAGCCTGTGCAAGAATTTCGTATGACAGACCGTCACATTTAATATCCATTTGACACGCAGTAATTCCGTCTCTTGTACCGCAGACTTTGAAATCCATATCACCAAGATGGTCTTCATCTCCTAAAATATCTGAAAGAACAGCCCATTTACCGTTTTTCTCAATTAGTCCCATAGCAATACCTGATACAGGCTTTGTAATTTTAACACCTGCATCCATAAGAGCCAAGCAGCCTGCACAAACAGTAGCCATGGAAGATGATCCGTTGGATTCAAGTATATCACTTACAACACGGATTGTATAAGGACATTCGTCTTCAGGGGGAATCACTTGTTTCAATGCACGCATTGCCAAATTGCCGTGTCCTATTTCCCTTCTGGAAGTTGATTTATTGCCTTTAACCTCACCTGTAGCGAAGCCGGGAAAGTTGTAATGCAAGATAAACCTGTTACTTCCTTCGATCATAGCACCGTCTATCGTTTGCTCATCAAGTTTTGTTCCCAATGTGCATGTTGAAAGAGACTGAGTTTCGCCTCTTGTAAAAATTGCCGAGCCGTGTGCTGAAGGCAGATAGTCTATTTCAGTCCATATAGGACGTATTTCTTCCAACTGTCTTCCGTCAAGACGGACTCTTTCATTAAGAACCATGTCTCGCATTGCCTCTTTATGAATGTCATGGAAGTAGCGGTTGAGCATAACTTTGTGTTCTTCTTTATATTCTTCATCTAAAGTCTCTAAGAAAGACTCATAAACGGCATCAAATTTCTCCGAACGTTCCTGTTTTGACTTGATACCTTGTTTTGCAAGGTCATAACATTGTTGATAGCAAGCATCAATCATTTTTTGCTTAACTTCTTCGTCATCTTCCTCGTGGCAGTACTCGCGTTTTTCAGTCTTACCCGCCATAACGGTCAATTCTTCCAATGCCTGACAATGAATCTTTATGCTTTCATGTGCTGCTTTCAAAGCATTGAGCATAACTTCTTCACTGACTTCTTTCATTTCGCCCTCAACCATCATTATATTATCTTTGGTTGCAGCAACAATTAAGTCTAAATCAGCTTCTTCTTGTTGTGAATAGTTAGGATTTATTACAAACTCTCCGTTTATTCTTGCTACTCTGCACTCGGAAACCGGTCCTTCAAAAGGAATATCACTGCATGCTAAAGCGGAAGCAGCAGCAAGAGCGGCCAAAGCATCAGGAGGATTCTGGTGGTCACCGGATATAAGTGTTATCTGTACCTGGACTTCAGCATGATAGTTTGACGGAAATAATGGTCTTAATGCTCTATCAACCAATCTGGCTATAAGTATTTCATATTCGCTGGGGCGAGCTTCTCTTTTGAAAAAACCGCCCGGAAATTTTCCTGTTGCAGCGTATTTTTCCTGGTAATCCACACTTAAAGGCATAAAATCGACATCAGCTCCGGCTTCTTTTTTTGCACATACCGTTGCCAAAAGCATCGTATCACCCATTCTGACCACTGCACTTCCGTCAGCTTGCTTTGCAAGTTTCCCTGTCTCAATTTCAATTTGTCTTCCGTCTGCCAAAGAGAAGACTTTTTTAATTCCAATCATCTTTTTGCTTAATTAAATTTTCATCTTATCCCCAAAGAGTCTAAAAGGGATATTGAACATTGTTCATCTGACTCTTTAATTGTTTAACGAGCAGTCATAGTTAGATATAACATACTGCATAAAAAAAAGACATATAGCGTGCCGTATGGATATATACTACATGCTATATGCCAGTTTTACATAAAACTTAACTTACTTTCTTAGACCCAATTCCTTTATCACAGCACGATAACGGTTGATGTCTTTTTCTTTCAGATAGTCCAGCATACGTCTTCTTTTGCCCACAAGACGAACCAATGCACGTTTGGTAAAATTATCGTTCTTGTGTTGCTTGGAATATTCAGTTAAGTGCTGAATGCGAAACGTGAATAATGCTATCTGTCCCTCTGCAGAGCCGGTATCCTGTTCGTTTTTGCCGAATTTACCGAAAATCTCTTTCTTTTTCTCGCTTGTTAAATACATGTGTTTAAATTTTTCTTGAATTTTAATTTACTAATTTCTCAATTTGAAAGTGCAAAATTACACTATTTTTTATTTCTTACCAAAAAATAAGACAACAAATTGTATTGTAGATGTGTTTTTTATAAAAAAGGAGTCTGTTTTACGTTGTATTTGTCAATAAAAAATGCTAATTTCGCATTCTTTAAACGAATTTAGATTATGGATTTATTTAACAAGACCTCCGTTTTATTTGTATGTCTCGGCAATATTTGTCGTTCTCCTGCTGCCGAGGGTATATTGAAGCAAATGGCAAAACAAAAGGGTATTTTGCAGAATCTTTTAATTGATTCTGCCGGTATTGGGTCCTGGCATGCGGGACAACTTCCTGACAGACGAATGAGAATCTGCGGAGAAAAAAACGGATATGATTTCTCTTCCGTAGCAAGACAGCTGAATAAGCGTGATTTTGAACGATTTGACTATATAATTGTAATGGATGAAGATAATTACAGAGACGTCAGATTACGTTGTCCGAATTCGGAGTATTTGAAAAAGATTCACAAGATAAAAGAGTATTTTACGAAGTATAAAAACTATCAAACGGTTCCTGATCCGTATTACGGAAGTATGGACGATTTCCAGTTGGCAATCAATTTATTGGAAGATGCTTGCTCAACTTTTTTGCTTAGATTATCAAATAGTTAGGTGATATTTAAATACCGCTGAAATTTTCTTAATGATTTTCGTCAAAATCATTAAGATTTCTTTCAAAATCATTAAAATTTTTGCAGAAATCATTGAGAAAATTTCAGTATTAAAAAATGAATGTCCGTCGTATCTTATTTTTACCGATTGAGTAAGTAAATCTTTTTTAGTGATTAGTAGGAGTATGAATAAATATTTTTGTAACTTTGCAATCTAATATAATATGTGTACAAAAATAAGCGAAAGATAAAGGATTGGATATGAAAATGGTAGCAGCCTCTTTATTAAGTGCGGATTTCGGAAGACTGAAAGACGAGATAGAGATGTTAAATCAGAGTGAGAATGATTGGGTTCATGTTGATGTTATGGACGGCAAGTTTGTTCCTAATATATCATTCGGACAGCCTGTTGTTAAACATATAAAAAAACATGCAAAACAGCCGCTTGACGTTCATCTTATGATAGAAGATCCGGACAGATATTTTGAAGACTTTAAAAAATGCGGAGCGGATATATTGAGCGTACATTATGAAGCCTGCAGACATTTGCATCGTTCATTGTCGGCAATAAAGGATGCAGGTATGAAAGCTGCCGTTGCTTTAAATCCTCATACTTCTGTTAATCTTTTACAGGATGTTTTACCGCTTTGTGATATGGTTTTACTAATGTCAGTCAATCCGGGTTTCGGCGGACAGAAATTTATAGAGAACACGTATTCCAAGATACACTCTTTAAAACGAATGATTGAAGAAAAAGGGTTGAATACCTTGATAGAAATTGACGGTGGAGTAAATATTCACAACTCATCGTTATTATATGCCGCAGGAGCTGATGTTTTAGTTGCAGGTAGTGCGATATTTTCAAGTGATAATCCTGAAGAAACGATAAAGCGGTTGAAAAGTTAAAAAGCAAATTATGGGATGGTTGTTCGGAAATAAAAGTTTAGCAGATTTGAGTGTATTGAGAACGGATATACATTCACATCTTATTCCCGGGATTGACGACGGTGCCGGCAATATGGAAGAGTCCGTATCGTTAATACGGCAGATGTATGAGTTGGGGTACAGAAAGTTAATAATCACTCCGCATGTCAGAGCAGGTTCTTTTGAAAACGATACATCCACGTTTGATTCAAGATTGGAAGAAGTTCAGGAAGTTTTATCGGATTTAAATATTCCGATAAAGTTGGAAGTAGGGGCGGAGCAAACTATGGACGAGGACTTTATGTATCATTTTCACAACGGGGAGTTAAAAGATTTCGGTCGGAATAAGTATGTATTGATAGAGTTCCCGTTCACCAATATGCCGTTAAATCTGAAAGATACCATATTTGAATTGCAATCTGCAGGCTATAGTCTTATATTAGCACATCCCGAGCGATACATTTATATGAAAGAAGAACCAGAGATGATTAAATATTTGCACGATTCCGGCATTCTTTTGCAAATTAACATCGTTTCTTTAATCGGATTCTACGGTAAACTTCCACAACAATTTGCAAAATGGTTGATAAAGAAGGATTATGTTGATTTGGTCGGCTCCGATTTGCATCATCAAAGGCATATAGATGCTATAAAAAAGGCACTTTCAAATAAGGATTTTGTGAGTTTGGTGGAGTCAGGGCGTCTTATGAACAGTATGTTTTAGAGAATATTAGTTGATAAGTTTGAAACAATATATAACATAAAAGCAAGATAAAAATGGAAATTTTGAATGCCATATCTCCTATTGACGGAAGATACAGAAATAAGGTTGAGGTCTTAGAAAATTATTTCAGTGAGAAAGCTTTAATTAACTACCGTATAAAAGTAGAAATTGAATACTTTATTGCTCTTTGTAGTATTCCGCTCGAAGCTCTTAAGGACTTCAATCATGACAATTTTGAGAAATTAAGAGATATTTATCGTAATTTTACGATTGAGGATGCTCAAAGAGTCAAAGATATTGAAAAAATAACCAATCATGATGTTAAAGCCGTTGAATATTTTATCAAAGAGCAGTTTGATAAAATGGGACTTTCCGCACATAAAGAGTATATTCATTTCGGCTTGACCTCACAGGATATAAATAATACGTCCGTTCCATTGTCAATGAAAGATTGTAGCGAAGAAATCCTGTTACCTCAATTGAATGAGATTATTGATCTTATCAATCAAAGGGCTGAAGAATGGTATAAGATTCCCATGTTGGCACACACTCACGGACAACCTGCATCTCCGACTTCATTAGGAAAAGAGTTTAAGGTATTTGCTTATCGTCTTGAGCAACAATTGGCATATTTTGCTATGATTCCTTTCAATGCTAAGTTTGGTGGAGCAACAGGAAACTATAATGCACACAATGTTGCCTATCCTCAAATAGATTGGATTAAATTCGGTGATGATTTTGTGGCATCCTTGGGATTGGAGCGTTCTCTTTATACCACACAGATAGAAAATTATGACAATATGGCTGCGTATTTTGATAATTTACGCAGAATCAATACTATTTTAATTGATTTTTGTCGCGATATTTGGATGTATATTTCAATGGAATACTTTAAACAAAAAATTAAAGAGGGAGAAGTAGGTTCTTCTGCTATGCCTCATAAAGTAAATCCTATTGATTTTGAAAATGCAGAAGGCAATCTCGGTATGGCGAATGCAATCCTGACGCATCTTTCCATGAAACTTCCTATTTCTCGTATGCAACGTGATCTTACGGACTCTACCGTAAGTCGTAATATAGGTGTTCCTATTGCTCATATTATGATTGCATTGGCTTCAATCAAAAAAGGTTTGGGAAAACTTATTCTAAATTCAGACAAAGTTGATAGTGATTTAGAGAATAATTGGGCTGTAGTTGCCGAGGCATTGCAAACTATTCTCAGAAGCATAGATTACCCTAATGCATACGAAACGTTGAAGGCTCTAACTCGTACAAATACTCACATAACAAAAGATTCAATCAAGCAATTTATCGAAACTTTGAATGTTAGTGAGGAAATAAAAGAAAGGATGCGTAAAATAACTCCGCAAAATTACATAGGAGTTTATCCCCAAGGAGAATAATAAGTTTCTCAATATCGTATAGTATGGACGTCAGGCAATTTTGTAGAATGAATTCTTATTAAGAATATAATGCTATTCTTATAAGAAGTATTTTTGATGTTAATTGTTGCAATGACTCGTGAGGAGAGAAAATTTATAAGACAAATAACAGGTAAATACAAGTCTCATTATGCTTTGTATTTGTTGTTAGTTATCTTGATGACATTGTTTTCGGTCGGCAGTATTCTGTCGTTGAATAATTTTTTACAGATATTGTTTCTTCCGAGTAATGATATTTCGGCGACATCTTCCGAGTTGGACAAATTTTTGAATTCTATTTACTCATACTTTCTTGCTTTCGGAAAACAAAAGGCATTATTGTATTTTGTATTGATTATACTGGGAATATATTTCCTTAAAGACGTATTTACATGGTTAAGTCAATATCAAATAGGTCGTACAAGAAATTTGATAATACGAGATATACGGTTTTTATTATTTGAGA
>JAFUYA010000136.1 GCA_017477025.1 Bacteroidales bacterium
CGCTGGCGTAAAACAACTGATCTTTTTTATCCTTGAATGTTTTTTCGTAAGTAAAACCGATGTTATTAAACATTCCGCCATTTGTTCCCTCGCTTTTATCTACATTGTTTCTTTCATCTACTTTGTAATCTCCCGTAATAGCGTCTTTAAGTAAGTTTTTGTTGGTTGTAGTTGAGTAATCGTCAGGCGTGTTATGGAGATGAGAGTTGAAATTCAGTCCCAACGTGTTGTACTTGTTGATATATAATTCGCCACCAAGACGAATACCTCCCATAAAACCAGTTTCTCCTCCATTACGTTTACTTCTTATGACGTCAGTTACTTGATTTTGCGTGTTTTTGAAGAAACGTAGATTATCGGTTATCATACCACGTTGGTCGTATCTCAAATCAGCCGATGCTGAAAGGGAAAATTTTTGATTTGAGTAGTTAAGAGTAGCGGATAAACTCTCTTTCGGTTGCCATTCATTCAGAGCAGTACCAGTTGAGATATTAATATTACCGTTTAATCCCATATTTCCCTTTTCTTTAAGAGTGATATTGATAATACCGCTCATTCCCTCTGGGTTGTATTTTGCCGAAGGGTTAGTTATAACCTCTATTTTATCGATTTGTGTTGCAGGTATTTGAGCCAAAACACTTGCAACGTCATTACCATACATAGTAGAAGGTTTGCCGTCAATCAAAAGAGTAACGTTGCTTGCCCCACGAAGAGAAATATTTCCTTCGTCATCTACTTCAACACTCGGAACGTCCTCCAAAACATCTGAGGCAGTACCACCAGCAGTATTAAGATTTTGATCTACATTGATAACACGTTTGTCAAGTTTGTATTCCATCAGTTGTTTAGCCCCTACAACTTGTACTTCCTGCAAATTTTCACTGGAAGGATTCAATGTTATGACTCCGATTTTTGTTTGGGATGATTTAATCTCAATATCTTTTACAACGTCCTTGTAACCTACAAACGAAAATTTAATAACATACTTCCCGTAGGCTATATTTTTAATATTAAACTCACCTTTATCATCCGTAATACCTCCATTGACAATTGTCGAATCCTTACTTGCCTTCATAACGGCAACGGAAACATAAGGTAATGGAGAAGAATCACTTTGATCCGTTACAGTTCCCGAAATACTTCCTTTTTGTGCAAAAACATTTGCCGATAATACTGTAAGCAGAACACACAACAATAATACTTTGTTTAATAATTTCATTTCTATCTTTATATTTGCTGATTTACTACTATTATTTACAGATACGAAAACCACACCCGCAGTTTTGATTATGCACGTTTTGACAATAAGACCCGATAAAAGTTTAACGTTAACAAAAAAAATAATTTTGTACCTTTTATCTATTTCAGAAATTTTAAAACAGAAGATTCATTTACTTTTTTATCCGGAGTCAAAACGTATTGAACTGCCGGTTTGATAACATATTCAAATTGCTTGTCTTTAAAGAAAAACATAGTAACGTTGAAATATGCCGAAAGGATATTATCATTATCAGTAGGATTTACTGAAGGGTAATAAGTTATGTTTATAAATGCTTTCAGATCTTCAAATTTATAGTCCTGTTTATTCAAAAATCTCGGTAACGCCGTTGCTTCAAACGCGATAAACTGCAACAACATTTTTCGTGCCTGCTCGTTTTCCGTTTGTCTTGTAGATGCTATCTCTGGAAATAATTTATCTATATGCCCGCTATTCAACAAAGCAACTCTCAAATCCCTGTATTCATTCTCGTTATATAATTCCGCATTGCCTGTATTTCCGAAATATTCCCGTACCAGTTCGGTAACTGAATCTTTAAGTGTGTAAGTTGTCTTTGTATAAACCAAATAAGATGCGATTTTTTTTATCAATGCTTGTGTTTTTCTCGTATATGCGTCCATATTCTCATTTTTTTGCAAAATTACAATATTTTTTATTATTTCGTCCATTAATCAAATATAAAATATTTCCGTATTTTTGCATTCTGATACGCACTTTTATGAAAAAGATTATTACAATTGTCCTGTTGCTGACAGTTTTCAATCAGTCGGTATTCTCTCAAAAGTCTGTCCAGTGGCTTGAAGATGCCGTTTTTTATCAAATATATCCGTCATCTTTCAAAGATTCCGACGGAGATGGTACAGGAGATTTGAATGGAATCATACAACAATTGGATTATTTGAATAATCTCGGAATTAATGCAATATGGCTCAATCCGGTTTTCATTTCAGGGTGGCTTGACGGCTGATATGTCGTTATAGATTTTTATTCAATTGATCCGCGTTTCGGAACAATGAACGATCTTATTACTCTTTTGGATTCCGCTCACAGCAAAAACATCAGAATCTGTTTGGATCTGACGGCAGGACACACAAGTAAGGAATGCGTATGGTACAAAGAAGCCTCAAAAGGCGATAGAAATAATGAGTACTACGGATTCTACGTTTTCACCGATTCTATTGCGGAAGATGAATTGGCGACTCTGAAACGCAGACACGAAACGCATGATCCCGAAATCGCAACTTGGGGAAGTTTCGGGCTTGCAGATGCTCCTGCAGGCAGGTATTACAGGAAAAACTTCTTTGAATTTCAACCTGCATTGAATTACGGATTCGCAAAAAGGGATACAAACGATTATTCTCAACAATCTCCGTACGCTGAACAGCCTTTAAAAGTACGTCAAAAGTTAAAACACGTAATGAAATATTGGTTTGACAAAGGTGTTGACGGATTCAGAGTAGATATGGCGTCTTCTCTGATAAAGAATGATGATGATAAAAAAGAAAATATCAAACTTTGGCAGGAATTCCGCTCTTGGATTGACAAAGAGTATCCGGATAAGGTTCTTATCTCCGAATGGTCTGATCCGGAAAAAGCAATTTACGGAGGATTTCACATAGATTTTATGATTCATTTCGGAATTAAAGGTTACCCTTCTTTGTTCTTTCAAAAAGGAGTTCCCGATTGCGGAGATTATGACTTTTGTTTCTTTGACAAAAGCGGCAAGGGAAGTATAAGGGAATTTGCAGAAAATTTCACAAAAGCATATCTAAAAACAAAAGATAAAGGATTTATCGCCCTGCCTACGGGAAACCATGATTTTGTCAGATTGAACTGCGGAACAAGAAATGATATTGATCAATTGAAAACTGCAATGACGTTTTTTTTGACAATGCCCGGAGTTCCGTTTATCTATTACGGTGATGAGATAGGATTGAAATATCAGCCGAATATACCTGATAAGGAAGGAGCAGGAAAACGTGCAGGCACAAGAACACCTATGCAATGGACAAATTCTTCGAATGCCGGATTTTCTTCTGCATCTACGGATAAACTGTATTTTCCCGTGTATACTGACAATAACCGATTGACCGTAGAGACACAAGAAAAGGACACATCTTCCCTACTCTGTTTTACAAAAAAATTGATTGCTTTACGCAAAAGTGAAAAAGCGTTGGCAAATTCAAGTGATTGGGAATTGTTAAGCGACACCGTACAATCTTATCCGTTGATTTATAAGCGTACTGACGGAAAAGAAAAAATTATAGTGGCTGTCAATCCGAGCGAACAACGTGTCTGCGGAAAAATAAAAAAACAACACCTTAAAGGTGAAATATTATTGTCTTTGAATGGCAGTCAATATTCGACTAACAGAAAGAAAGATACAATTGACATGGAAGGTTTTTCCGTTCTGATTATCAAATAAGCATATCAAAATTTGCAGATAAACTAAAAAGTCGTAATTTTGCAAAAACAAAACTGCACAAGGGTAAAATTTTGTTTGAGAAAATTGAAATTTCTTTAAAGAAAACTGACGTTTTCTCCGTAAAAACGAAAGAAAAAACACTTTTTTTTAGATTTATATAACAAGTTGAGGACTAATATATAACACAAATAAAAGACAGATGAAAGATTTTGTAGAAGAATTACAATGGAGAGGCATGATTCACAATATAATGCCCGGCACTCAAGACCAATTAAAAAAAGGAATGCAGACAGCATACGTAGGTATAGATCCTACGGCGGACTCTTTACACATCGGACATTTGGTAAGCATAATGATTATGGCACATTTTCAGGCTTGCGGTCATCGTCCGTTAATAGTAGTGGGAGGTGCAACGGGAATGATCGGCGATCCTTCTTTCAAAAGTGCGGAACGTGTGCTATTGACTCCTGAAATAATCAATCACAATCTGCAATGTATAAAAAAACAAGTTTCCAAATTCTTAAATTTCGATGAAAACGTTAATAACCATGCTCTTATTCTCAATAACTACGACTGGACAAAGCAATGGTCTTTCATTGATTTCATAAGAGAGATAGGAAAACACATAACCGTCAATTATATGATGGCAAAAGACAGCGTTAAAAAGAGAATAGAAACGGGTATTTCCTTTACTGAGTTCTCCTATCAATTATTGCAGGGATACGATTACTTCTACTTATATCAAAACTACGATTGTCGCTTGCAACTCGGCGGTTCAGACCAATGGGGTAATATAACAACCGGAACGGAATTAATAAAACGTATGGCTGACGGCGAAGCCTATGCCATAACTTGCCCGCTTATAACAAAGGCTGACGGAAAAAAATTCGGCAAAACTGAAAAAGGCAATATTTGGTTGGATAGAGAAAAAACTTCTCCTTATCAATTCTATCAGTTTTGGTTGAATCTTTCCGATGAAGACGCAAAACGTTTCATTCGCATCTTTACTTTAAAAAGTCAAGAGGAAATATCTGCTTTGGAAGAAGAACATTCCGAACAACCTGAAGCCAGAATACTTCAAAAAGAATTAGCAAAGGATATAACAATCAGAGTACATAGTCAGCAGGATTATGAAAATGCAGTCGAGGCTTCACAAATCCTATTCGGCAAAGGAACAAAAGAATCGTTGAGCAGACTTGATGAAGTGACATTTTTAAGTGTTTTTGACGGAGTTCCGCAATTCAAGGTAAGTAAGTCAGATATTGAAGCAGGAATACCTGTTATTGATTTGTTGGCAACCAACACACGGATCTTATCTTCAAAAGGTGAAGTACGCAGAGAGTTGAAAGCAAATTCTTTGTCTATAAACAAGGAGAAAATTACGGAAGATTACGTAACAAGTTCCGCATCGCTTTTGAACAATAAATACATACTTGTTCAAAAAGGCAAAAAGAATTACTTCGTTATTGTTGCGGAATAACAGAAAAATGATGATACCAAGACAAACAGTCATTCGGGAAAACTTATCTCGTATGACTGTTTGATTTTTATCTGAATACTTATCCTGTTCATTACCCGATGACATACTTTTTCCTTTGAATCCGTTACAGACCAAAGAAAAGATATTTCCAAAATTATTCTTGCTTTCTTTTGGTATATCAAAAAAAAACTATAATTTTGCATTGCATTGTTTATAGTTAAATCTTGGGGTTGGGTTGGTTTTGACAGCAAGGTAGAGGCTTAAGCAAGCACGCAGTTACAAGCAATAGATAACTTTAAACCCGGTTGCGAAAAATTAATTGGCGAAAATAATTACGCTCTTGCTGCGTAGTCGAAGTACAGTAGGCTATTCTTTATCGGCACAAGGTGTTGAGCAAGACGCTTCTCCGAAGGTTCTCAACTCTTAACCAAGGAACAAAGAAGTGCATCATTTGAAGAGTTTAGTCGGTAGTTTTCTTCGTGCTGCCGATGAAGTACAAGAAGATAAGTTAAAGGAAAGAGAGTCTGTCCTCTGCCTTTTTCTGACAATCAAAGACAGAATAAGCGTGTAGAAAACTTGGGGTTCTCTTGTTTGGACCAGGGTTCGAATCCCTGCAGCTCCACAAGTACGAAAACATTTCAAGACAATCTTTTTTAGCATAGTACATAAGATTGTTGAATAACAAAAAAGCAAAGTATGATCCTTCCGAAAATACTTTGCTTTTTGTGTTGTAAATAAACCAAAACGAGAAAATCTACAAAAGAAACTCCGATGTCAGATGCTTGTAATATTTTGAATATTCATTATCCGCAACTCTGATGTAAAGCGTTTGAGAAGGCTGACTGATATGTTCATTACCGCTACGACCGTAAATACAAATTCTTCTTTTGACGGGAGTATGTGGCTTTGAATATACATTCATAACATAAACGGGCAGGATATTATAACTCCTGTACAAAGAAGTCAATTCGTCAATTTCTTTCTCAGGTAAAATAACGGCAATAAATCCTTTGTCAGATAATAATTCAAAGGTAGCCTTTGCTAAATCTTCAAGACTCAGTGTAATATTGTGCCGAGCATTTGTCCTTCTGATGTCGGGAGATTGTAATGAGGAAGTGAAAAAAGGAGGATTGGAGATAATCAAATCAAATTTCAGACAGGTCTTATCTGCAAAATCCTGAACGGACATACAAAGTGCATCCATTCGATCAAAGAAAGCATTATTGGTAAAATTATATTCCGCTTCCTTTATACTCTTTTCATCAATATCTATGGCTGTGATTTTGGCTTTATCAAATGTTTGTGCCATACACAGGGCTATAATACCGCACCCTGTACCGATATCCAAAACGCTTTTTACGGTATTTGCTTTTAAAGTTTCAGAAACGTAGGAAGACAATATTACAGCATCGGTACCTATCTTCATGGATGAATTTGAATGATTCAAAGAAAACTGCTTACATCTGAATTCCATATTGAGTACCGTCATTATTCCATATAAAAAGTACTCTCAAAGGGAATCGAACCCTTATCGTCAGAACCGGAATCTGAAATTTTATCCATTAAACTATGAGAGCGTTTTGCTGTTTCAATGATTAACTCCAACCTTTTCGCTTGAATATAGTCCAAAATACGGCGACAATGGCCACCATCATCAGACATATATACCAAAAAGCGTTAGGATCATCCATAAAAGGCAATTTTACATTCATTCCGTATATACTTGATACCACAGTCATGGGCAACATCACCGTAGAAATAATTGTAAGTGCCTTATTTGTCTGATTTGTTTTATTAGCCTGCAAAGAATCAAACGTCTGTGCCAAACCTGAAGTCAATTCCCCGTAATCTTCAACCAAGTCAAACATTCTTTGATACTGGTCTAAGATATTTCCCCAATATTCTTCCATATCTTCCTCGTATCCTTTAATGCTTCCGCTTTCAAAAGCATGGAATACTCTCAATTGCGGCTTAAAGGAAGTATTCAAAGACACCAAATTCTTTCTCGTAACTGTAAGATGTTCCAAAACTGCTTGTGCCTTTTTTGAAAAAATATCGGAATTAAGATTATCAACGTCCGTCCCTATTCTCAAAATCAAAGAATAAGTCTCTACCATCAATCTGTCCAATAAATTGTACAGCAAAGCGTCCGACGAACCTATTATATCCAAAGAGTCGTCGTCTTCATCAGCATCACGCATCTTCTTTTCTTCGATAAGTTCTTCCCTGTTGTTTTTCATTTCCGAAAACATATTCTTCACTACCCAGTGAGAAGAACCCAAAGTAACTATATAATCCTTACCCCAAAAGATTTTAACCTCTTTCAAACGAATAAATTTGTTTGTCTTGTCAAAATACGGGAAATGCAGAATTATGAAATAATAGTCGTCGTACTCGTCAATCTTAGGACGTTGATTGGAAGACTTACAGTCTTCAATATCCAAGGGGTGAAAATCAAAAGTATCCATAAGGTAATCAAAATCCTCATCCGTAGGATTGAATACGTGATACCACTTAACGTCTTCAAAATTTATAGTGTCTATCATTATTACCTTACACCCCCTTTCTCTTTTAGAGATTGCAAAATTAATCATTTTTTAATTTATTACAAAAAAAAATTATATCTTTGCCACATAAAACCACAGAAAACAAAGTTTTTGTACCGTCGTATTTTTTAGTACAACAACTTTTTACGTTGCTTATAAGAATTGAATGTACTTTTACGGCGACGGGAATAACAAAAAGAGAATAACTAATACATGTATTGATATGAACACAATTAAAGATGTAAATTTCAAGGGTAAAAGAGTCTTGGTTCGTGTGGATTTCAACGTCCCGAAAGATAAAGACGGTAAGATAAGTGATGACACCAGAATA
>JAFUYA010000137.1 GCA_017477025.1 Bacteroidales bacterium
ACGCAATTGGCACAGAATATAGAGCAATGTAACGGTAACATTTTGAGCGTATTAAACGATTTCAACGGATTTGATAAAAAGGAGTTCGATACTTTCAAAGCATTCATTTCCACGCCGTGGCAGACGGTGAGAGGAAAGTATGAAAGAAAAGCCCGAAAAGTGAAAATAACAAGTGTTTTCTGTGCTACAACCAACAACCCTAATATAGTTCCTAACGAACAGGGTAACAGGAGAATATTACCGATTATATGTTGTGATACTTCAAGGAAATTGCTGCCTTGGAAAGACTTGGATAAAAACTACAGAGATACTTTGTGGGCATGGGCTTACAAGAATTATAAGGAAAATCAGGCAGTTTATCCGGGACAACATTTTGACAAAATAGCACAAAAAGAGCGTGAGAAGTATTTTGAGATAGACCCTGTCGAATTGGCTGTGAACAAGTTATGTTCTTCCGGAGATTTGGCAGTAGGCTGCAAATACACGATTTTGGACATTTATAATCTTATTGCAAAAGATTTGGGATTTCCGAAAATTGACCGCAGTCTTTCAACGCAAATCGGTAGAATTTTGGGGCAGAAAAAAGAAATTTTTGATAAAAAACGCAGTAACGGAAAAATAAGT
Source organism: Bacteroidales bacterium (assembly GCA_017477025.1). Lineage (GTDB taxonomy): Bacteria > Bacteroidota > Bacteroidia > Bacteroidales > P3 > Scybalousia_A. The sequence continues at coordinate 625 of JAFUYA010000137.1, forward strand.
TACACTTATAAACAAATTGATTTATAATAATTTACAATAAAAAGTGCAACCAGTGTCTTAGATTTTTGAACTTTCTATACGTTACAAAAAAGTTTTTTTTAGAGTATATGTTGCACTACCCTTCACCAATTTAATATATATATGACATTCCCGACAGTGCAACCTGTATTTTTGAGGTTGCACTGTGTTGCACTATGTTGCACTGTAAAAAAACTGCCTCTACCCTTTTTACCGCTTTCAAACCTTTCTTCAATAAGATTTCTTTGCGGAAAATATTAAAGTAAAAGATTAATTGATTTATATAAAATAAATAATTACAATAATTTATATTGAAAATATTAACAAATTACAAAAATTCATTAAAAATATCTCCGAAATCAATGATATTTCAAAAAATTTTCTTAACTTTGCATTAAGAAATTTTCTTTACCAAAGAATTATACTTTATTGTATGTCAATTAATTATGAAAACAAAAACATCCTTTTAAAACAAATTAATTAAAAACGAACAACAAAAAACAGCGTTATGCCTTTTAACTCATTGATTAACAAAATAATGCTACGCAGGATTCCTGCAATCGAAAACTTTATGAAAAACCCTACGGATACCCAACATAAAGTATTTCAATACCTTATAGATTCCGCAAAGGATACCGTATGGGGCAAATATTTCGATTACAAATCCATAAACGACGGACAAACTTTTGCTCAACGTATTCCCATAAACACTTACGAGGACTTGCAGCCGTTCTTTTCACGCATACTCAAAGGCGAACAAAACGTGTTGTGGTCGGGCGATATAAAATGGTTCAGCAAGTCTTCGGGGACAACGTCCTCACGCTCCAAATACATACCCGTCAGCAAGGAATGTTTGGAAGAATGCCATTACAAAGGCGGTAAGGATATGCTTGCTCTTTACTGCAACAATCACCCTGACAGCGGTATTTTCTCAGGCTCTCAACTTGCTTTGGGAGGCAGCCCTCAACCGGATTCCAACATCAGCGATATTTTCCTTGGTGACGTAAGTGCCATTCTTATTGACAACCTGCCTTTATGGGCGGAGTTTTACCGCACTCCTAAAAAGGATATTGCCCTGTTAAGCGATTGGGAAGAAAAACTTGACAAGATGGTCAAACACGTTAGTAATGAAAACGTTACTTCTCTTTCAGGTGTGCCTTCATGGATGCTTGTATTGCTGGAAAAACTTATCGCTTACACTAATCGTAACATCTGTGACGTTTGGCCTGATTTGGAGGCTTATTTTCACGGAGGAGTAAGTTTCAAACCTTATGCTAAACAATTTGCCGAACTGCTTCCGTCCAAAGTCGATTATATGGAAACTTACAATGCTTCCGAAGGCTTTTTCGGTTTGCAGGATCAGAGCGACAACTCCTCATTATTGCTTCTTTTAGATTACGGAATCTATTACGAATTTATTGATTTTGATACTTTTACATCAGTTTCCGACGTTCATTCCTCTTTTCTTAAAGCCGTGTCTTTAAGCGAAGTGGAACTGAATAAGAACTATGTTATGCTGATTTCCACAAACAGCGGTCTTTGGCGTTATGTTATAGGCGATACGGTGCTTTTCACACAAAAGAATCCTTATCGTTTCAAGATAACGGGCAGAACCAAAAACTACATAAATATTTGCGGTGAAGAGGTCATTGTCAATAATTCGGATAAAGCCGTCAGCATTGCTGCACGTGCGGTGAATGCTTCCGTTAAGGACTACACTGCCGCTCCTTTTATAGACAAAGACAACAACATTATGTATCATCAATGGATTGTGGAGTTCAATCAAGAACCCGATTCGATGACCAAATTCTCCGAAATCCTTGACGAATCGCTTCGTAACGTCAATTCCGATTACGATGCCAAACGTTACAAAAACTTTGTCTTACAACCTCCTGCCGTCATCAAGGCTCCTCAAGATACTTTCTATAACTGGCTCAAACTTCACGGAAAACTCGGCGGCCAACACAAAATACCGCGTCTTTCCAACAACAGGGATTTTATTGAAGAATTACTTCATATAATCAATAATTAACTATTGACACTCAACAACTTGAAAAACTAATTTGATAATTGACTATCTGTACCTAATAACTTGAAAAACGCTTTTGATAATTGACTATCTGTACTTAATAACTTGAAAAACTAATTTGATAATTGACTATCTGTACCTAATAACTTGAAAAACTAATTTGAAAACTTATAATACTTACTTACAATTCGGAATGAGAAACGTGATTTTACTGAAAACGACTTCATTTATACTGAAACCAACTTCATTTATACCGAAACCAACTCTGTTTCTACTGAACGAACACAAAAAAAATACGATTAACGCTCTTTAATGCCGTTTCAGGCTTTGAAACGTAAGATTTGAGGTATAAAACATAAGAAACAAAGACTGAAACATAAGAAAAAACAACAAAACATTAACATATAAAACTCAATACTGCAATGACCATTCAAGAGATTGAACAACAAATAATTGAAGAATTCTCAATGTTTGAGGATTGGATGGATAAGTACAACTATCTTATTGAATTGGGCGACGAATGCCCCGTTATCGATACCAAAGACAAAACCGACAGCAATCTTATCAAAGGTTGTCAGTCCAAAGTATGGGTAAGTGCCAAGTTGAATAACGGACTTATGGATATTAAAGCCGACAGCGATGCCGTGATTACCAAAGGAATCATAACTCTTTTGCTTAAAGTATTCAACAATCAGACTCCTCAAGACGTGCAGAACGCAGACCTTACTTTTATTGACACCATCGGCCTGACTCAACACCTTTCTCCTACCCGCTCCAACGGACTTTTGGCGATGATTAAGCAAATAAAACTCTATGCTATGGCTTTCAGCATCCAACAAAATGCAGAAATATAATACACTTACTTAACAATTTGCAAGTAATATTTTACACAAAATAAGTAATATTTTACACAAAATAAGTAATATTTTACAATGTTTAAGTAATGCGTAATAATCTCCCGATAAGCTCTGACTGCCAAAAAAAGGATTTTGATTGTATATAAGAAAGATTTGATAACTAATAATTAATACTTGATAACTAACATGGGAAACTTGATTACTAATAATTAATACTTGATTACCGATAGGAAATACTTGATTACCGATAGGAAATAACTGATTACTAATATTTAATACTTGATTACCGATAGGAAATACTTGATTACTAATAGGAAATATTTAAGAAAATAATATAAATCATAAACAAAATATGGACGAAAAAGAAATTCTGAGAGATAGAATCATTCAAGTGCTTAAAACGATTTACGATCCTGAAATTCCTGTTAATATTTGGGATATGGGATTGATTTACCATCTTGATATTGACGACGATATGAGCGTACTTATCGTTATGACACTGACCGCTCCCAACTGCCCAGTTGCCGAATCTTTGCCTTTGGACGTGGAAAGTGCGGTAAAAAACACTGAAGGTGTCAATAACGTTCAAGTACAAGTAACTTTCGAGCCTGCTTGGGATATAAGAATGCTCTCCGATGAAGCAAAAGTTGAGTTAAACTTGATTTAGTGAAAAAATTTCTCAAAAATCCCTTAGCCATAGCAAGTTGCTCGGTAATCATATTCTTTACTTTGATTGCCGTTTTGGGCTATTTGATAACTCCCGACCAAACTCCTTACGCCAATGAACAACATTTGGAACTCGGTGTCAAAAAACCCGGCTTTAAAGTCTTGATGCTCAAAATATATCCCAATGATTACTCAAACAATACTTCTCCTGACGGCAACAAACTTGCTGATAATCACAAACAATTTTGGTTGAAAACCATGCTTTTCGGCAAAATCTCTCCTACCGAAAACATTCCGATTTACAAATATAAAATATTCTCTGACGGCACTTTACAATACGAAACCTATACGGGCGATACGCCTAACGAAGGTGAAACAAAACTGCTATCCAAGAATGTAAAATACGAGATAAAACAACAAAAATATCTCTTGGGTACGGACAAATACGGCAGGGATTTGCTCTCTCAAATCATAATCGGCACAAGAGTATCTTTAAGTGTCGGATTTATAGCCGTTTTCATTGCTTTGGTGATAGGTGTTACATTAGGTGCTTTGGCAGGTTATTACGGCGGAAAATTCGATGCCGTCATTATGTGGCTTATCAACGTCATCTGGTCGATGCCTACAATACTCTTGGTCATAGCCATTACATTCGCTTTGGGAAAAGGTTTTTGGCAGGTATTTTTTGCGGTAGGTCTAACCATGTGGGTTGATATTGCCCGTATGGTAAGAGGTCAGGTGATGAGTTTGAAACAAAAGGAATTCGTACTTGCAGGTAAGGCTCTGGGCTTTTCGGATATAAGGTTGCTTTTCTCTCATATTCTGCCCAATACCGTCAATGCTCTGACCGTTGTTGTGGCTTCCAACTTCGCCACTGCCATATTGCAGGAAGCAGGTCTTTCGTTTTTGGGTATCGGTGTCCAACCTCCTATGCCTTCTTGGGGCGGTATGATCAAAGAAAATTACGGTTACATAATCCTTGATGCCGCTTATATGGCAATAGTTCCGGGTTTGGCTATAATGTTACTCGTATTGGCTTTCTTTCTTTTGGGAAACGCTGTCCGTCAAGCCTTTGACGTCAAACAAAGATAGTTTTCAAGTAGAAATATACTCATCTTTTTTCATGAAAAAATGATTAGGTTGAAG
>JAFUYA010000138.1 GCA_017477025.1 Bacteroidales bacterium
AAAGCAAGCAGATATTGTAGTAACAAATCCGCCTTTTTCGTTATTCAGGGAATATATTGCCCAACTGATGAGATATAATAAGAAATTCATTATTGTAGGTCATCAGAATGCTTTAAAATACAAAGAAGTTTTTCCTTTGATTAAAGAAAACAAAATATGGTTAGGTTATGGTTTCAGAGGCGGGGCGGCACATTTTATAAATAATTCTTATGAAGACTATGCAACTTCATCTAATCACAAGGATGGAATGATAAGAGTTTCCGGTGTTGTATGGTTTACTAATCTTGATATTGTAAAAAGGCATGAAGAATTGATACTTTACAGACATTATACACCTGAAGAGTATCCGAAATATGATAATTATGATGCCATAAACATTGACCGTACTGACGAAATTCCTATGGATTATGACGGCATTATGGGAGTACCTATAACATTTATGGATAAATACAATCCCGATCAATTTGAAATCATCGGTGAGTTTAATAACGGCAGTGATTCGGAATTTGATTTGGCAAAGCCTATAATAAACGGGAAGCAAAAGTATTCTCGAATAGCCATTATTAAAAAGAAAAAATAAAGTATTTAATAGTAATTAAGCTAAAAAAAAGTATTTGATATCATTTCAATATAAAGAAAGATTTCAGTATTTCTAATCTTTTAATCAACTTTAACTCAAAAAGAACAATCAAAATGAAAATAGAATTAAAGAAAATTACAGTTGAAGAGTTAACTGACGGATATTACGACGGTTATAAAGACGGAGAGGAAAGCGGTGTTGTAGGTTATGGCGGTAAATTGGATATTCGTCCGCCGTATCAAAGAAATTTTATCTATAACGAAAAACAACGGGAAGCCGTTATCAATACGATAGAAAAAGGATTTCCTCTTAATGTTATGTATTGGGCAAAAAGGGAAGACAATACGAAAATTCCGTTTGAAATTATTGACGGTCAGCAACGTACAATAAGTATTTGTCAGTATGTTAATGGAGAATTTTCGTTTGATTTCAAATATTTTCACAATCTTACCAAAGAAGAAAAAGATAGAATTTTGTCTTACGAACTTATGGTTTATATTTGTTCGGGTACGGACAAAGAAAAATTGGATTGGTTTGAAACAATTAACATTGCGGGGGAAGAACTGACTCCTCAAGAGTTGAGAAATGCCGTTTATTCGGGGAGTTGGGTCAGCGATGCCAAACGTCATTTCAGTAAAAACGGTTGCGTGGCTTACAGAATCGGTAAAGATTTTCTTAACGGCTCTTGTAATCGTCAGGACTATTTGGAAACGGCTGTCAAATGGATAAATGACGGCAATGTAGAGCAGTATATGGCTAAGCATCAGAATGATCAGAACGCTAATCAGTTATGGCAGTATTTTTCTTCGGTTATCGAATGGGTCAAAATGAGTTTTAAGAAATATCGTAAGGAACAAAAAGGCGTCAATTGGGGAGAATTGTACAATAAATATAAGGATGAGTTCATCGATACCGAAAAAATGGAAGAAAAGGTCAAGAAACTGATGGCTGACAGCGATGTTACAAGTAAGAAAGGTATATACTATTATGTTTTTGACGGACAGGAAAAACATCTTTCCATACGTGCGTTTGACGACAATATGAAACGTTCGATTTATGAGAAACAAGGGGGTATTTGTGTTAAGTGCGGAGAATATTTTGAGTTGGAAGACATGGAGGCTGACCATATAAAACCTTGGCATTCGGGAGGAAGGACAACGGAAGACAATTGCCAATTACTTTGTAAGCAATGTAACAGAGAGAAAAGCGGAAAATAAGCCGTCAAAAACAATAAGGTCTGATAAAACGGCATTTAAACAATAAATTTATTTGCTTATTGCTCCTATATCCATACTATTGGTTTTTTCCCAACCTTGCATAATGTTCTCTTTTCCGTAACCTGTTGCAATAATGTTTTCTTTATTCATACCGTTCTTCGTTAAAACGTCTATGACCTGCAAGGCTTGTTTTTCCGACAATGTCTTTTCATCAGACTTTGAGGTTGGTTTGACGGCATGTATGCCGATTGTCAGCATATAATCGGTATTTTTGAAACTGTTTGCCAATATCTCCAAATTCTTCTTACCCGTCAAAGTGATATTTCCGTTGTCGTCAAACGGCGATTCAATGGTTATCAATTCCTGTTTGGATACCATATCTTCTATTGAATACAATTCAGGAGAATTCTCCGATAACGGAGAGAAATATTTGGAAGCCTGACAATTCATTACAATATCTTTCTGCGGTTTAAGAAATGCAAAAAATCCCTTGTCATTAGTTCTGACAATATTTTTTAACGCTAAAGTCTGTTTGTCGTAAATATTTATTCTTATCGGACTTGTATAATGAGTATTCTTTGATTTAACTTTACCTTTTATAAAATCCAAAGCGGTATTACCTTCAAGATAAAGAGTGTTTTCTTCATTGAAACTGTCGTCTTGGGAAATTGCCAAAACCTTGTCATTAAGTCCAGTTACATAATCATTATCTTTGGTATTCAAATCTTCGCTTAACAATATAGGTTCGCTCCAAGAATCCCATGATTTTACATCTTCACGTACTGAAACATAAATGTCTTTTTTTCCGAAATTGAAACCTCGATCGGAAGAAAAGTAAAGAAGTGTCATATCGGAAGAAAGAACGGGGTTACATTCGTCATAACGTGAATTAACAGGAACAGGCAACACAAAAGGTTCGCTCCATGAGCCGTTTTCCTTTAAAGATACAAAAATATCTCTGTTAGTTGAGCCTTCAAACCACCCGAATCCGTTAGTGTCTGCTACGGCAAAGACTTTGATGTTTTTATGTTCCGTCATAGGTTCGGAAGGTTTCTCGGTCAAAACAAAATTCATTTCCGTATTCTTTGCATTTTTAAACTGAATGTAAGTAATGTCGTTATTCAATCCGAAATTTAAGGCTTTATTCTTAGGTAGGGCAGAATTAAGTTCTTCAAACGTTTCAAATAATTTTGCAGATGTATGTGCGTCCAGACTTTTGAACAGAGATCTGTGTTTTTTATAGTCTTCAAGTGTAAGTTTCGGTTTGTTTTTCAAAGATTCCAATATTTCCGCCTGTGTTCTTGCCATTGTAACGTCGGCGTCATCATTCAAAGCAGGAAACGTTTCAACGAGCATATTAACAGCGTGCAAATCCAAATCGGAAATATATCTTACGGCAAAACGTTTTAATAGATTTTCATCGGATTGCAAGGACTGTACTTTTTGCATTGCAATAAGGGATTGATGTTCCGTTGCGGCAAGTGAAAGTTTTGCCAGAACTTCTTTATAATTCTTGTCGTCATAGCCGTGATTGTC
>JAFUYA010000139.1 GCA_017477025.1 Bacteroidales bacterium
AGGTAAGCGGATTTTTGAGAACTACCAAAAAGCAAGTCCGAAGTGTTAAAATCTAAAAGTAATTGAAATACAACGATTTATCTCTATATGTTTTTCATTGTTTATGGTTGTTTTGAGGTCTCTAAATACAACCAGAAAATGCATACTTTCCAATTTCAGTAACGCTATTAGGTATAGTAATACTTGTTAAACCTGTACAATCATAAAATGCATACTCATCAATTTTAGTAGCACTATTTGGAATAGTGATGTTTTTTAAGCCTGTACAACCAAAGAATGCATATTTTCCAATTTCAGTAACGCTGGTTGGAATAGTTATACTTGTTAAACTTGTGCAATTAGAGAAGGTACCCCATCCAATTTTAGTAACACTATTCGGAATATTAATATTTGTTAAACCTGTACAATCAAAATGCAGATTCACCAATTTCAGTAACGCTATTAGGTACCTTTATTGCCCATAATGTTTCATGTTCAGAAAATGCATTATCACAAATGACTTTACAACCTTCCTTTATTTTGTATGCTTCTAAATCTATATTTGTACTTTCTAATAATCTTTTGTCATCTTTAGAATAAATTACTCCGTATTCATCTTTTATTCCATTAGCCAAGTCTTCTTGTGTCGCTTTTGTAGAAAGATTTTCTTCTTGTGGTATATCTTGATTCATTTTCTGTTTATAATTTAAGTGGTTGATTTACTATATTTATATATTTTGTCATTATAGCGTTTGCAAAGTTAAGAAAAATAAGTAAAATTGCAATATTTGGAGATTAAAAAGATAGTAAGGTTTATTATTTTACAAAATTGTTTCTTTAAAGATACAAAAAAGAGCAAAAATTGTATCTTTGAAGATACAGTTTTACGATATTAGACGTTGGATATTTGATGTTGGATTTATCATGGAGCCGTTAGGTAAATTAAATATTAGGTACTTAAAATCAATTATTTATTATAGGGTTGCGATATTATGAAAGATAGGTTTGTTAGTGTGAATAAAGAAATACGCATTTAGTAAAAATACGTTAAACAACTATTTTGAAATTCTATTAGTCGTAGAAAATGTAATAATCACGCACAATAATTTATTAAAGTGAGTGATTAATAAATTCTTTTGAGTGATTAATTTTTAATTATGTGATAATATTTTTTTATTCCACTATCTTACCGTTTTCGCATGAGATGATACGGGAACGGAAATCGTTTATAATCAAATAATCGTGGGTAGCCATCAAGATAGTAGTGCCTTGCTCTTTGTTAAGTTTAAAAAGAAGTTTGACAATCTCCTCACTGGTGATAGGGTCAAGGTTGCCGGTAGGTTCATCCGCAATAATCATTTCAGGATTATTGACAATAGCCCTTGCAAGTACAATTCTCTGGCTCTCGCCTTCGGAAAGCGTGTAAGGAAATACCTTTGCCTTGTCTTCCAGTCCCACCATTTTCAACGCATTCATAACTTTTTCCTCAATAACAGCCTTGTCCTTTGTACCGGTTGCCTTCAAAACAAAGGCAAGATTGTCATAAACGTTCCTGTCTGTCAAAAGTTGAATATCCTGAAAGACAATACCTAACTTCCTCCTCAACATAGGAATGTCTTTTTTGGAAATGTCTTTCAATCCGAATCCGCAAACGATGCCTTCTCCGCTACCTATATTCACATCTGCATAAAGACTTCTCAAAAGCGTTGATTTGCCTGCTCCCGTTTTACCGATAAGATAAACAAATTCTCCTTGTTTTATTTCCAAATTAACATCCGTCAGTATTGTCTTGTCATAAGCGATACAAACGTTCTTTAAATATACCGATAATTGCTCTTTATTATTTTCCATTTCTACTTAACGATTGTCTTTTTACTTCATTTCTGTGATACCACCACCCTGTTAATTCGTTGAATTACAGTAAAGTGTAAGATATAAACATACAAAAACCACGAAATAACTATAAGGAATATACAGATATTATCATTGAACAAGAAGGCACATATAAATCCCGATACGGAAATACAAAACGATATGGTAAATGTTATCAACGTACATTTTTGATGAGAAAATCCCAACCGTATAAATAAATGATGTATATGTGTTCTGTCTGCATGGAACGGACTTTTGCCGTGTCTTATGCGGTTTATGAATACTCTCAAAGTATCTGCCAAAGGTAAATAAAACAACGATATGAAAGGTGCAATTGTTGCTTTAAGATGCAACCCCAAAAAAGTATGGGCATCGGAATTATGATTGAAATCCCAGACATTACATAAGAAAGAATACTTTGAAGTCAATATGATAAACACCGTAATCAATGTTCCGATAAACAACGATCCCGTATCTCCCATAAATATACGTGCAGGTTGCCAATTATAACGAAGAAAACCTGCAACCGCTCCGAGTATTGCCAACGATGATATATACATAATGGAAGGAGATGCAATATTTCCGCCTACGGGTTGGGCTCCTACAACAAGTAGATAAAACATGAATGTAAAGAAAAACACGTTTATTGCCTGCATTCCTGCCTGTCCGTCTATGCCGTCTATCAAATTGTACGCATTCACTACAACAATGAAAAAACATGTTGTTATTCCGCAACCTAACCAAACAGGTATTTCGTGCAATCCTAAAAATCCGTTCAAATTCTCAATTCTTATGCCTATATAAGACATGAATACCCCGACAATTATTTCAAAAAACAACTTACTCCAAGCTGAAATATTATGCATATCATCTCTTACACCGACAAACAACATCACCAATAACACAATTCCAACATAAAGAATCCTTGCTATATCGGTAGAGTTCTGATAAATAAACATCATTGCAACAGATGCCAAAGTAAAGGCAATAAAAATTACTATTCCGCCCATGTGAGCCGTATAACCCGTGTGAATTTTCCTGCCTCCGGCCTTATCAAGTATTCTGTATTTCTCCATTAGTTTGATGAACGGAGGCATAAGTACAAGACAAATACCGAGTGCTAACAAAAAAGGAATTAATATTAATCCTACTGTCATTTTTCTATTAGTTGTCTTATTTACACTTGATGTTAAGATTTGCAAATTTATGATTTTTTTTAGAAATTGTAAAGATTTGCCGCATTTTTTTTCGTATTCCTGCTGTTTTTCAGACTAATAGTAGAAAAAAAGAACAAAAAAAGCACGAATTTATACACTCTTTTGTCGCACAAGATGAGGTTTCGGTTCCGAAACTATCGGATATTTTCCTGAAATCATTAAAGACACTTTTGTAATCACTGAAAACATTTTTGAAATCATTAAAGAAATTTTCGTCAGGACGGTCTGAAAGTAACTTTCAGACGGTTCAAAATGTAGTTTTGGACGGTCTGAAATTAATTTTGAACCGTCTGAAACAAATATTTTGTCACTTATTTCAAATTTCTTTCCAATGATTACAAACAAATTCTCAATGATTGCAAAAGTTTATCTTCACAAATTGAAAGAATTTGCAAAAGAAATTCACGAAATTGCTTTTTGTTATTCATTTGTTTTTACAATAAAGTTTAAGAAATATAATGATAATTTAGAAAAATGTTGTAATTTTGAAGTCTAATTTTAACGGTGGCGTCAGAATAACACAACGCTGCGTAATATTGTTTATTGATCAAAAAATAATTTTAATATACAATGCAGACGATATTGATTTTAGACCACGGCAGTCAATATACTCAATTGAGAGCCCGCAAGATAAGAGAACAAAACGTTTATTGCGAAATACATCCTTACAACAAGATCCCGCCTCTTACGGAAAATATCAAAGGAGTAGTGCTTTCAGGAAGCCCTTATTCGGTAACCGATCCGCAGGCTCCCGATACGGATTTGTCTTTATTCAAAGGCAAGTTACCCGTTTTGGGAATATGCTACGGAGCTCAATACATGGTACATAAAAGCGGAGGAAAGGTCGAAAAAAGCGTTATAAGAGAATACGGCCGTGCAAAATTAGTGTCTGTTAATGAGGATTGTGCTTTGTTAAAAGGCGTAAAACAGGACTCTCAAGTGTGGATGTCGCACGGAGATACGATTCTGCAACTGCCTTCTGATTTTGAAGTAATCTGTTCTACGGAAAACGTTCAAAATGCAGGCTACAAAATCAAAGGAGAAGAGACTTATGCAATCCAATTTCACCCTGAGGTTCATCACAGTGAGTTCGGAAGTCAATTGTTACGTAACTTTGTTTTGGACATTTGCCATTGTGACGGCTCTTGGACGCCTGCTTCTTTCGTAAAATCCACAGTTGAGGAACTGAAACAAAAACTCGGCAACGACAAAGTCGTACTCGGTTTGAGCGGTGGCGTTGATTCTTCGGTTGCAGCCATGCTTCTGCACCGTGCAATAGGAAACAATCTTACCTGCATTTTTGTTGATAACGGTCTTTTGAGAAAAAACGAGTTTGAAGACGTACTTCAATCCTATCAGAATATGGGATTGAACGTTATAGGCGTAAATGCAAAACAGGACTTTTACAAAGTATTGGCAGGAGTTACTGAACCCGAGAAAAAACGTAAGGCAATAGGTAAGACTTTTATAGACGTATTCGACCGTGAAGCCAACAAACTCAAAGATGTTAAATGGTTGGGACAAGGAACAATATACCCTGACGTTATAGAATCGTCTTCAGTCAAAGGGCCTTCGCAAACAATCAAATCGCATCACAATGTAGGGGGATTGCCTGACTATATGAAACTGCAATTGGTTGAACCCTTGAGATTGTTGTTTAAAGACGAAGTGCGTAAAGTCGGAAAAGAATTGGGTTTAAAGCAGGAACTTTTGGGCAGACATCCTTTCCCCGGACCGGGATTGGCAATTCGTATCTTGGGTGATATAACAGAGGAGAAAGTTACCATACTTCAAGAAGTTGATAACATATTTATCTCATCTTTGAAGCAATGGAATCTATACGATAAGGTATGGCAGGCTGGTGCAATCTTACTTCCTATACAAAGTGTCGGAGTTATGGGTGACGAAAGAACATACGAAAGAGTCGTTGCCTTACGTGCCGTTGAGAGTGTGGATGGTATGACTGCCGATTGGTGTCATCTGCCTTACGAATTCTTGGCTGAAGTATCCAATAAGATAATTAATCAGGTTAAAGGGGTTAATCGCGTTTGCTATGACATAAGCAGCAAACCGCCTGCTACAATAGAATGGGAATAATTGTCTTTTGATATATTTTATGTAAGATAATGTAAAAGGGAATTTTATCAAGGATATGAAAAAACTATTATTCGCTGCGATTGCTTTATTTGTTGTCGTTTTAATTTGTAATATTAATCCGACTTATTCAGCCGTGCAATACAAGAATACAGATATCCGAAATAAAAAATCCACTCAAGAAGAAATTAAAGTGGCTTTGTTGTTACCTCTTTTCTATGAAAATATTGACGAATTGTCGTTTAACGAATACAATATTGACGAACGTCGGGGCAAGAACTACAAATGCTTTTCCTATATATCTTTTTACGAAGGAGCAAGGATTGCTTTGGACAATTTGGAGAAACAAGGCTACAAAGTATCTTTATACGTGTTCGATGTCGGGGAAAATGATGAAAAAAAGATGCCACCAGCGTTGAATTACGAGCCAATGAAAGATATGGATCTGATTATTTCTCTGGTCTTTCGGCAGAATTTTGCACTTGTCAGCAGTTTCTGTACCATTCATAAAATACCTTTGGTTAATCCTATGTCACAAGACGAGAGTATATTGAACAATCCTTACGTTTTCAAATTACAACCGAGTACTTATGACGTATATTCATCATTACTCAAATATATTCGAACGAAACACTCCCAAGACAGAATAATCGTTATTTACGATGATAAATTCGTTGCTGCTAATGTAATTGATTTTTGGAAGGAAGAGTTACCGAAAGTTAGTGACAAATGGACTATTCTTAACTATCGGAAAAGTGCTGTCAAACTGAAAAATTATATTTCCAAAAATGACACTAATTTCGTAATCAATCTGACGGATAAACCTGCAAAAAACGAAAATAAATCGTATGCACAAGAACTCCTTAATACTCTCCGACAAACCAAATGCAACATTGAATTATTTGCTTCTTACGACTGGCTGGACTTTGTGGGTAACGACTATAAAACATTGCAGGATATGAATCTGCACTTTCCTTTGACGTATTACAATGATTATACCAACGTCAATTTCACTGATTTTGTAGAACTATACAGAGATAATTTTAAGGGAGAACCCGACAAAATCTACGCATCGTTGGGATTTGATATAATAAATTATTTCATCCCGTCATTGAAGAAAAACGGTAAGGACTTTATTCTTAATCCCGTATCGCCGAATCAACAAAAGATGATCAGCAGATATAAATTTGTAAGAAAAGATACCGAAAAGGGTTGGCAAAATACAAATACTACCATTTACAAATTAGAAAACTATAAAATAAAATCATGTTGGAGTTTTTGAAACAAAATAAATATAATATAATTATCCTGCTTTTGAGTATTGTTTCCTTTATTCCCGATACTCAATTGAGATGCCAGACCGATGAATTGTACGATTTGCAAGAGCCATTGGCTATTGAAAACGTTGATCCTAAATTATATTCTCCTGTTCCTAACAGATTGACTTTCGAATTGAGTACGCTCAATCAGGAAAATATTACTCTTTCATGGCAAAACTATTTTACAAAGAAGACTAAAACAAAATGGTTCGTCAGACTGCAATACCGTTTGAGTGAAAACGAAGATTGGAAAAACGTTAAGGATAAACGCGGAAACAATGTGGAATTTGTAACATCGCAAAAACGTTATCCGAAGAGTTTTGAAAGAATTATCCTTCCCGAAGAATGCAATAACAAGAGTTTTGTGCAAGTTTCGTGGCTTATAGATACATACGGCAACAATAAAAGCGGTTATCCCGAGATTTATTTCAAAAAACTGAACATTCATTCCGAATATGACGAATTTCTCGGCGTACCTGCTGAAATCAAAGTTTATAAAAATTCAGATGAAACGAAAAAACAAATAGGCAGTATCGATTTTAACAAAGTCCCTCTGCCTAAAATTTACCCTGACAACCAAAGAATAACAATTGAAAGCAAAAATGTACGCGACAGTGTAACATTGCGTATAACCGGAACCGATGCAAGTTACTTCACCGCCTCCGTTTCAAGTATTGACACCAAGACTAAACTGAAAACGGTAACCATAGGATATTTTCCTAAGAAAGAAGGCAAGCACAAAGCTACTCTTGTAATAAACACAACCAAACTTCGCCAACCTGTTGAAATATATCTTGAGGGTATTGCCGCAAAACACGTGGATTATAATAATAATCTGTTACCTGTAAATTCAATTGAAGGGTCGAATTACTCGTACAATATTCCTGTATTTTCAAATACGGATTATCAGTACAGATTCTCACAGGAGAAAGATAAATTTCAGAAAATAAACATAAGGTATTCGTGGTATCGAAATGAAACACTGTTGTTCTCTATGTACGATACCGTGAGGAAAAACGAATATTGTGCCGCAATAAAGTCGCCTTCAGGAGCAACAAACCTTGAAGTTGAATTGTCAGCAGACAAGAATATCGAATTATCGTCCTATTATTTCGGATCGCCCAAAGTAAAAACGATGGTAAAATCCGGATTGTGGTCGGATATTAATAATTGGCAACCCAAAACATTACCGAATACTGAAGATTTTGTAGTCATTGACAAAGGAGTAACTGCAAAAGTGGATAATGATGTGGCATGCAGTATGCTGATCTTATCGGACAGTGCAAATGTTTCCATAAATACGGGCAAAACTTTCTATATTTCCAATGACATATTCTATGGAAAGAACTCTTGGTTTACCGTTCATCAGTATCTTTTGCCGAGCAGATGGAATTATATCTCATCTCCCGTCAATCAAGCCAGAGCTGCTGTATTCTCCATGAAGAGTCTTCAACATGACAACGATACTTGGTTTATGCAATACAACACAGGCAAACGCAGTAAGTTAGACGATTATTGGAGTGAGTATATTACCGATCCGAAATTTGCTCTTCAGCCTGCCAAAGGTTATGCTGTCTATACTCATGAGCCTATGGATGTCAAATATGAGGGACTTCTCTGCTCTTCTGCCGTAACCGTACCGCTCGTTTCCACACAAGAGGATCGTTGGAACTTAGTAGGCAATCCTTATACCGCTCCTTTGTCCTCCAAAAAATTATTTGACGACATTGACGGTAAGATTCAAGGCAATGTTATTATGCTTTTTGACAGACAAACTAAGGTTTATAATCCGATAATCATTGATGATAAGGAGGAAGTTATGATTCCGTCATTGGAATCCTTTTTTGTTGAAGCACTGGAGCAACCATCCGAGATTACTTTCAAAAGAAGTCATCAGTATATCCCCAGAACTGCGGAACAATCGTGGGTTAATAACAATTATCTGAGATTATCGGTCAGCAAAGGCAGAAATTGGCAATACGTTCTACTTGGAATGGACGACGATGCAAGAAAAGACTTTGATGAAAAGGATTGTCATAAAATGTTCGGCAATAACGAGCAGATGCCCGACATATATCTGAAAGACGATGACGATGAATATTCGGTTTGTATCTTTGATAACTATCCTGCAATCTATGATATAGGACTTTACATTGGAAATTCTTCGGATGTGGAAATCAATTTAAACAATCTTTCCATAATGCCCGACTACGTCCAAATATTTATTGAAGACAAAGAAACTAACGTGTTCCACAACGTTTGCAATGATAACAGTATCAACTTATTCTTAAACAGTGGTACTACTGAAAAGTACCGTCTTCACATACTAAAATCCATTGAGTTTAAAGACAGCAAATCTGCTTTGAGCGGAATATTCCTTTGGAAGGATAAAGACAGGTTACTTTTCTATTCCGACGGCACGAATAAGACCGAAAAAATTAAAGTAGTGCGTAATAACGAAACTGTTTTTACGGATAATGTCAGTGATATGGCGGTATTTTCCAAAAAGTTAAAGAAAGGAAAATACAAAATAAGTTTTCTTATGAACGGTAAGTGGAGCGAAGAGATAAATATTGAAATGTAGAAAGACGATGAGACGAATAATTTTGTGCGTATTAATAATAACGACGGCGGTATGTGGGAAAGTAACCGCACAAGAAAGTGATTTTATGAAAATGATTGAAAGAAAAGACTTTTCTAAAATCATTCCTTTGCTTGAAAAAGCCTACGGCTCCGATACAAACAGAGCGGAATACTACAATATATTGTACAACTATTATGTTAATGCAGATAATACGGATCGCGATTCATTAAATGCCTATCATTACTTAAAACAATACAATAAGATTGCAAAGAAAAAAACTGATACGTATGACTTTGCAAAATCTCTTTTAGCAAACATCTACAAAGAAAAGAACATAGACAAATTCAACCGATACATTTCTCTGACGGAAGACCTGCCCGCGTTGAACAAAGAAGCAAAGCGAATACGCAATCAATTAGCCTTTGAACTATTGGAAGAGAATCCCACAACGGAAGCTTATCAACACTTCATATCTTCCTATCCTGATGCTCCGCAGGCTGAAGATGCCCGACTATGGTTAAACGAACATCTGTTGCAAAATTATATCCGACAAGGCAATATCGATTCGCTAAAATCTTTTGCTGCAACCACTTCTTCCGATTCATACAAAAGTAAAGCTCTTTCGGAAATCGACCGCTTATCTTTTTCAAAAGCATTGAAGAAAAATACCATTGATGCGTACATGACTTATATCAAGGATTTTCCTCAAGGAGATTATGTCAGACAAGCACGAACCAATATAGAGAAAGTACAATATGCACAATATGTTTTGGACGGCAGTATAAGTGATATGCTGTATTAT
>JAFUYA010000016.1 GCA_017477025.1 Bacteroidales bacterium
TACAATCAATATCAGACGTTTGCCCGTCAAATCCACATCCTGTTTGAGAAAAGCCAACTGATATTCTATAGATTCGCAATCATCTCTTGAAGCATCTGCCAGATACAACACCGTTTGAGCCTTTTTTACGGCTTCCAACGAACGTTTGATGCCCTCTCTTTCAATTTCATTGTCGCTGTTTCTCAAACCTGCCGTATCAATAAAGCGAACCTTTATGCCATTGACGTTTATCGCCTCCTCTATCGTATCTCTTGTAGTGCCTTCCGTTGAAGAAACAATACTCCTGTTATCGTTCAGAAGTGCGTTCATAAGAGTCGATTTACCGCTGTTAGGCTTTCCCACTATTGCAACCGGTATTCCGTTTTTGAAAGCGTTACCTTGTTTGAAAGATTTGAGCAAAGACTCTATCCTTTGAATACAACTGCGAAGATTTTCCTCCAATTCCTTCCTGTCTATGAATACTTCCTGCTCCGCTGAAAAGTCAATCTCCAACTCTAATAAGGACGCAGTTTTCAAAAACTTTTGTCTTAAAAGTTTAAGTTCCTCATTGTAACTGCCTCTCAACTGTTTGAGTGCCAAATCATGGGAAGAAGAATTTTCGGAATTTATCAAATCCGCCACGGCTTCGGTTTGCGACAGATTCATCTTTCCGTTAAGAAAAGCACGCATGGAAAACTCTCCTCTTTGTGCCGTTCTGGCTCCGTTGTCTATAAGCAGTTGCAATATCTTTCTTCTTATGTACAAACTGCCGTGATGCGATATTTCCACCGTATCCTCACCCGTAAAACTGTGCGGGGCTTTGAACACGCTGACCATACATTCGTCTATTATACCGTCGCTGTCAGCAGGTGTGCCGTTTTTTTCTGCAACCATCCTTTCGGCAGTTACTATACGACCGTAATACAACCTGTTGGCTTTTGCCGAGGTTTTGAAATCCTTGTTATCCAAGGGTATGAAAACCTTTGAAATTATATCCGTTGCCTGTCTGCCCGACATCCTTATCATCCCTAATGCCGACTGCACTTCGCCGGTTGCCGCCGCAACTATGGTATCCGTAAGATTCATTTGCCTTTTTGTGTAATTTATCAGTCTGCAAAATTAATAAAAATTACTCCTTCAATGAAAAATGTGCGTGATTTTCTTCATTTTCATTGATAAAAGCGGGAAAATCATAAATTTCTCAAAATTATTCACGCAATAAAGTCCCGAATTGCAAAATTTTTCGTAACTTTGTAGTCCGTTAAGCAAAGGAAATGTATTTTTTGTAAGAAGATTTTTATTATTACAGTAAATAATTTGATATGAATATTATAAACAAAGGTAAGATTTCGCAAATTATCGGTGCAGTGGTGGATGTACGCTTTAATGAAGGCGATACGCTTCCCGTTATTTACGACGCACTCAGGGTTACCAAAGCCGACGGTACTCCCGTTATCCTTGAAGTAGAACAGGATTTAGGGGAAAATACCGTACGCTGTATTGCCATGGACTCTACTGACGGTTTGCAAAGAGGTTTGGAAGTAGAGAATTTGGGAGAACCTATCACCATGCCCGTTGGTGAAGACATCAACGGCAGACTTTTCAACGTTATAGGTCAGACTATTGACGGAATACCTTCGGTTAAGGGCGAAAAACGTTACCCTATACATCATGAACCTCCTAAATTCGAGGAATTGGCTACCGATAATGAAGTACTGTTCACGGGAATTAAGGTTATAGATCTTATTGAGCCGTATTCCAAGGGCGGAAAGATCGGTTTGTTCGGCGGTGCAGGAGTCGGCAAGACCGTATTGATTATGGAGATGATTCATAACATTGCCATGCATTATTCGGGTCAAAGCGTATTTACGGGAGTAGGCGAACGTACTCGTGAAGGTAACGACTTGCTTCGTGATATGCTTGACGGAGGTGTCATTGATTACGGAGAAGAATTCAAAAAAAGTATGAACGAAGGCGGATGGGATTTGAGTAAGGTTGATATGCAGAAACTCAAAGACAGCAAATGTACCCTTGTTTTCGGACAAATGAACGAACCTCCCGGAAGTCGTGCCAGAGTTGCTTTAAGCGGTTTGACTTTGGCTGAATATTACCGTGACGGTGAAGGACAGGCTCAGGGAAAAGACATACTTTTGTTCATCGATAACATATTCCGTTTCACACAGGCGGGAAGTGAGGTAAGTGCTTTATTAGGCCGTATGCCTTCGGCTGTAGGTTATCAGCATACATTGGCAAGTGAAATGGGTGCTATGCAGGAAAGAATTACTTCCACCAAACGGGGTTCAATTACTTCCGTACAAGCCGTTTATGTTCCTGCTGACGACATAACCGACCCTGCTCCTGCAACTACTTTTGCCCACCTTGACGCTCAAACCGTATTGTCCAGAAAAATCAGTGAATTGGGAATCTATCCTGCAGTTGATCCTTTGGAAAGTTCTTCAAGAATATTGAAAGCCGACGTATTGGGTGAGGATCATTACAATACCGCTCAAAGGGTTAAACAAATACTTCAACGCTATAATGACTTACAGGACATTATTGCTATTTTGGGTATGGAAGAATTGAGTGAAGAAGACCGTTTGGTTGTCAATCGTGCAAGAAAAGTACAAAGATTTCTTTCTCAACCTTTCTTCGTTGCCGAACAATTTACAGGCATGAAAGGAGCTTTTGTCGATATTCAGGACACTATCAAAGGTTTCAAGATGATTTTGGACGGAGAGGTCGATTATTTGCCTGAAAGTGCCTTTATGATGGTCGGAACAATTGACGAGGCTATTGAAAAAGGTAAGAAGATTCTGGCTGAAGCGGAAAAATGATTCTCACATAAAATATTCGTTATCGGACAAAGGAAAAAGGAAACCGATATTCAATATGAAAAATAAGAAATATGAATGTAAATATCATAACTCCCGACTCTACATTGTTTGAAGGCGAAGTTAAAGACGTTCAACTGATAGGCCTTGACGGTCATTTTGAACTATTGGACAACCACGCCCCTATCATATCCGCTTTGGCAAAAGGCGATATAAAACTGATTGATACTCAAAATAAAGAACATATCATTACGATTAACGGCGGCTTATTGGAAATGAGCGACAATAAGGTTCTTATACTTGCTCAATAGACTGACAATATTACACTTACTCTTGAATCTTTCTCGCTTTTTTCGCCTTTTCTGCAATCTTGTAATGAAGTCGTTTTTTTTTGAAAAATAATAAAACTTGTTGAAACTGTTAAAATTATAATGCTTAAATAATCATGTCTTACGAATTTGAAAAACGTTGTATTAAATGCGGTGCTTTAATTGATAATAACTCCGTCTATTGTCCTAAATGCGGCACTAAACAGACGGAATATAGGGATAGTTTCAATCAAAACACCTACAGGGATAGTTTCAATCAAAACACCTCTAAAGATAAAGTCGGCGACGTTAGTACCGACTGGTTGATTACTTTGTTACTTTGCTTTTTTGTCGGTACGCTTGGCGTACATCGTTTTTATCACGGCAAAATAGGTACGGGTGTTCTTATGCTTATTACCGTAGGCGGTTTCGGTATTTGGACACTCATTGACCTTATCCTCATAATACTCGGCAAATTTACCGATAAACACGGCAATTATATTACTATGAAGTAATTCTTTCAAAGTAATAAACCCGCAAATAATTGCATCTGTAAATATTTATTACATATTGATTATCAACTTATAACAACGTCAAAGTAAATAAAATTCAACAAAGATGGTTGTTATATCAAAAAAAAGTCGTATTTTTGCAAACTCAAATTCAGGGGTATTATGTTCGATATTAAGGAATATATAATAGAGGTAAGCAAGTTAAGAAAAGGTGATAATACTTTTGAGTTTAATGCCGATAAGCAGTTGTTTGAGTTCTTTGAATGCAATGATGCCGATGACGTTAAGGCAATAGTCAAAGTTAATGCTTTAAAGCACGAACGTTTTATTGAGTTTTCCTTTCATTTTGAGGGAACAATCATCGTTGAATGTTCAAGATGCCTTGCTCCCGTAACCTTACGGATAAACAAGAATACACGTCTGTACGTTAAGATAGGTCATTCGGACGACAAACACGGTATTGAGGAAGTGGATATTAATGAATGGCTGATTGATGAAAATGAAAACGAAATAGATTTGAGCCGATACGTCTATGAGGAATTGAGAGTTGAGATTCCTATTGCACCCGTGCATAAAAAGAAATCGGATTGTGATGCGGAAATGTTAAATAAACTTTCTCAAATTAATGAAGAAAGTTCGATAAACAAAGAAGAAATTGACCCGAGATGGGAAAAACTGAAAAGTTTAATAAAAGAATAGTTTAATTTTTTAAAATTTAATAAAGAAATGCCAAATCCAAAACACAGATTCTCTCAAACGAGAACAGCAAAAAGAAGATCTCATGATCATGTTGAAGGAGTACAATTAGCAACTTGTCCTAATTGCGGAGCTGTTTATCAGTCACACAGAGTATGTCCGGAGTGCGGATACTACAGAGGTAAATTAGCTATGGAAAAGAAACAGGAAGATACTAAATAATCTCCGTTCTTAATGTCATGAGGATAGGTTTGGATGCTATGGGAGGAGATTATGCTCCCGAAGCAATAGTCAAAGGTGCGGTATTAGCAAAAGCGGAATTATCATCCGATGATGATTTGGTGCTGTTCGGTCGTAAAGACGAAATAGAATCAATTATTACTTCGGTTTCTTCATATAAGGCACAAGACTTTACAATAGTTGATTGTCCCGAAGTAATAGACATGCACGATTCTCCTATAAAGGCTTTCAAAATCAAGCCTGATTCTTCTTTGGCAACAGGTTTTACTTGGTTAAAATCAGGAAAAATCGATACTTTCGCTTCAGCAGGTAACAGCGGTGCGATGTTGATCGGTACGATGTATAACATCGGTTTGATGGAAGGCATACTTCGTCCCTGTCTGGCTGCATTGATTCCGAAAGAAAAAGAAGGCGTTACCGTATTATTGGATGTCGGTGTCGATACCGATACCAAACCTGACACATTATATCAATTCGGTTTATTGGGCAGTCTTTATGCCGAAAGCACTTTGGGAATTTCCAATCCGAGAGTTGCTCTTATGAATATAGGAGAAGAAGAAGGCAAAGGACACTTACAGAGTAAGGCTGCGTATCAATTGATGAAGGATGCCGACTATAATTTTGTCGGCAATGCCGAGCCGAGAGAAATCTTCAAAGACAATGTTGATGTCATCGTTTGCGATGGTTTTGTCGGCAACTTGATAATGAAAAACGTTGAAGCCTTTGCTCGCAGCGTTGCTAAGCGAGGCTTGGTGGACGATTTCATAAAACGTTTCAATTATGAGATATACGGCGGACTTCCTTTGTTGGGAGCCAACAAAGTTGTCATTGTAGGACACGGTGTTTCCAATGAAAAAGCAATCAAATCCATGGTTCTGCAATCCAAAAACATATACGAATCCGATATTATCTCCAAATTGCAAACTAAACTGAAATCTGATAAGTAAATTTTGTAACGAAAATATGCCAAAAACAAAAGCTATTATAACGGCTGTTGAAGGTTACGTTCCGCAAGACGTGATTGACAATCAGATGTTAAGCCGTATGGTTGATACCAGCGACGAATGGATTATGAGCCGTATAGGTATCAAGACAAGACATATATTGAAAGGCGAAAAAGGTCCTTCCGATATGGCAAAAATTGTTGTTGATAAAATACTTCAAAAGAAAAATCTCCAACCTTCTGAAATTGACTTAATCATTTGTTGTACGGTAACTCCGGATATGCAATTTCCTGCAACGGCTAATATAATTGCCGACAAATGCGGTATAAAGAACGGTTTTGGTTTTGACATTAATGCCGGTTGTTCCGGATTTATTTACGGAATCACCACCGGAACGAAATACATAGAGTCAGGTTTTTGCAAAAAAGTCCTTGTTATCGGAGCAGAAAAGATGACTTCCATTGTTAATTACGAAGATCGTACCACTTGTCCTATATTCGGGGACGGTGCTGCCGCCGTTTTGTTGGAAGCAAGTGAGGATTCACCTTACGGAGTCATAGACGAGGTTTTGCATTCTGACGGTGTAGGCGTAAAACATCTTCATCAGGTTGCAGGAGGAAGCGTACATCCCGCTACAATAGAAACGGTGATGAACAAACAGCACTTCATATATCAGGAAGGTCAGGCTGTATTCAAATGGGCGGTAACAAAAATGGCGGAAGTTACTGAAGAATTGTTGGAGAAAAACGGAATGCAGAAATCGGATATACATTTCTTGCTTCCGCATCAGGCAAACCTTCGTATAATCAAAGCAACCGGCGACCGTTTGGAACTCAAAGACGAACAGGTTTTGGTAAATATTGAAAAATACGGAAATACTACAAGTGCAACAATACCTATGCTGATGTACGAAAATCAGGATAAATTCAAAAAAGGCGACAATCTTATCCTGACTTCTTTCGGTGCAGGATTCACTTGGGGAGCCGTACTTGTTAAGTGGGCTTTATAAAAAGCAAAATATCAGAACAATTATAAAAATTTGCGTTTCAAAAAATTCTCAACCGACAAAACAAACTTATGGAGTCGGATGACGCTTTCTGAAACGCATGTTTATTTTATATAACAACATAAGGATTAAGCAATTATGGGTAAATTAACATTGACTTTTCTCGGCACGGGAACTTCTTTGGGAGTCCCTATACCGGGTTGTGATTGTGAAGTTTGCTCTTCAAAAGATCCGAAAGACAAACGCCTGCGTAGTTCGTGCCTTATAACGTTCGACAAAATCAATCCTGCAACGGGACGCAATTTTCAAATACTTATTGATGCCGGACCTGATTTCCGCTATCAAATGTTAAGAGAGAACGTCAAATATATTGATGCCATACTTCTGACCCATGAACATCGCGACCATATCGCAGGCTTGGACGATGTACGTTCCTACAATTACTACCAACAAGGTCCTATGGATATTTTCGGCAATAAGGAGGCTTTGACGGGATTAAAGAAAATGATGTATTATGCTTTTGACAACGCCTCTTATCCAGGTATTCCGATGTTCGCTTTACACTTGATAGGTATCAATCCTCAAAGAAATTTCCCGAATAGTGAAAAGGATGCTCTCAAAGATGCAAAAGACTTTTTGCCGTTAAACCGAAGTTTCAACATCGGAGGTATTGATATAACACTTGTTGAAGTTATGCATGCCAAACTGCCTACTCTTGCGTACAGAATAGGTAAAGTCGCCTATATTACCGATGCCAAATCCATAGATGAACAAGAAAAACAAAAACTTTCAGGAGTTAAGACGTTAGTTGTTAATGCTTTGAGAACAGAAGAACACTTTTCTCACTTCAATTTGGAAGAGGCTTTGCAATTGATAGACTATGTAAAACCTGATGTTGCATATCTTACTCATATTTCGCACTTTATGGGTAAATATTCCGACGTTGAACACAAATTGCCGCCAAACGTCCATTTGTCTTATGACACTCTGAAAATAGAAGTTGAGTATTGATTTTCATTATTGCACAACTTTCTTTGCCGACAGCACGGCTCTGGGAATAAACCTGCTAAACGTAAAACAACAGAAATAAAATCTTTGTCAATTTATCCGTAAATAACGGCTGTGTTGCTGAATATCTTTACTTAACGGACATATTCCTTTCCGTGTTGTTTGTCTTTTGTCCGTCTCTTTTCTGAAAAGAAAAAAGCATTGCTAAAAAAAACAACGCCTTTGTGTAAAAAAATGTACGATAAGATATATATGGTATATACAAGATAAATAGTTAAGAACTTTGCTGCTATGACAATCGGGAAAGAAACCAAAAGCCGTAACCTGTAAAGGTTACGGCTTTTTATTTTCTATTGAGTAAAATCATTATCATTTATATTAAAAATACAATACCTTTTTTCATCTCCCAATTTTGCATATTCATATATGAACCAATAATTGATATTATAAAAATTTTTGTCAGACTTATTTCTATCGGATTTTAAATACATAACGGTATCATCATTTACCGTATTTCTTATTATTATTGTATCCGGCACATCATAATACAAATAGGTTTGTAATATTTTATCACTACTAACAGAAGGAGAGAAATTTTTTGTTGTTAATCTTATACTATCCCCAGTATTTATTGTAGTATTATTAATACTCAATATATAAGATGTATCATTTTTTATATAGACGGACATAATATTATCGTCTGTTTCTTCTCCAATACATGAAGAAAAACAAAGATATACGATTATGGAAATTATGCATATCTTTTTCATATCCTTAATTATTTTGCATTGGTACTGAATAATTAATCTCAAATAATTCTTCTGATTCTCCTTCGTCCGTGCATGATGCACTTATGTATCCTAAAGTTAATAATACTGCTAATGCAGTCAAAAGTTGCTTTTTACTTTTCATGATTATTTGTTATTTTTTTTATTTTGAACTGCAAAAGTACTATTTTTAAATAGTACTGGCAAAGAAATTTGTAGGAATTATTGTTGTATTTGCTGCTCTTTTGTTGTAAAATGTTGATTTTTAAGATTGTCTTATTTTTATTGTTTTTGTGGAAACTGACGTTATTATATGCAACTTTTGATGTTTTTCTTATAAGGTGAGGAAAAAGAAAATTCTCTTTTCAGAAAAGAATTTCGCAAAACGACGTTTCAATGTTATAAAACGTCGGTTATAGTCATAGTCAATATAATATCAAAAAAGCAATTTTTACCGCTTGTCGCTAATCGCTTCCCGGTGCTACCGAGTGCAAAATTGTTATAATATCGGTACGGACTAACAACGTGTTTATTTATTGATAAACATTGCAATCAATTGAAATGTTTTTTGTAATTTTGCAACGAGAAGAAGAAAATATCATAATTAATTAGGCTTTTATTTGAGCAATACAGAAAATTAGGAATTTTACGCAGGCTTAAATAAAAGAGGCAATTTCTATGAACTAACGGAGATTGCTTTCTTTCTGCGTGGTTCCCTAATTACCTTGTATTAAAGAAATGCAATCTCCATATTTTTATAATATGGAACAGATAGACAGAACATGGCATAAAAATTTTGAAAAATATGCCAAAATGATTGTAAAACATAAAAATTATAAGGGATTATTTGTAGAATATGAAGGAGATAAACCGAAATGGGTTGTAACAGGAAAATCAATTAACGGTAGGAAAAGACTGCAATGGTGGAATAATCAGTGTCAAAAGCATGGTGTAACAATACAAAAAGGATGTTATGCCATAATAACAAGACTTATTCATCCAACCAAAAAACATGTTTGTCAATGTTGTGGAAAGGAGTTAAGTATTTATTATGAATACCCTAATAAAAATTTGTTAAAGAAACTAACTGCATATTTTAACATCAAGATAGAACAAACAGATTATACAATAAAAGATATTATAAATAAATTCTGTAACAAACAGAATGATTTAAATTTCATTGCTAAGTGCTTTAATCTGCCAGACAATTTGGATAAACATTCATTGATAAATCATATATATGAACAATATGTTGATAAAATGAAATCTCCTTTATCTCCGGGTGTTATGAGCAACTGTCCTGATAGATTTGACGGTTTTCATTCTGACGGTCTGTGTTGCAGGGAGAAAACAGATAAAGGAAGACATAAATCTAATATGCAGACTTATGTACAGGATAGAAGAGCGTATGAGAATTGGTCTGACGGAGATTGGAATTTAGCGAACAGACTAATGGGTGAATTTCATAAGCAACCTATAATGGAATGTCCAATTTGCGGTAATACAAATAAAATGACAGCAGACCATATAGGACCTATATCATTGGGATTTTGTCATAGCATCAATTTTGCACCGATGTGCAATTCTTGTAATAGTTCAAAAAATAACAGATTTACAAAGAAAGATGTTGATACGTTAAAGCATTTAGAAAATAAGGGGAAGCAAGTTATAAGTTGGCATTCTGTTTATGCGTGGGATTATCTGAAAGATAAAATCAATAATGATGAAGACGCCAAAAATGCAAGTTATCTAATGGCAAAATGTCATCAAAATGTTTTATACGTTTTATCTTTGATATACAAAAATACAGGCAAGGAATTTCTTGTCAGGTATTTACATCCTGAATACTCCATGTATAATTACAGGTTTGAGAACCTAAATCTGAGTGATTTATCTACATTAAAGATAATTAAAACTCCGTTAGACAGCAAGAACAAACGTAAGAATAAAGACAGATACATAAGAATCTCATTTGAGAGTTTAGAGGAATTTTCCGCTAAAAATAACAGAAAAAATAACTTTGAAATCAATGATGATGACAAAGACCTAAAAAATATTATCAAACAGATAAGTAAAAATAACTACACCAAAGCAGATTTATTGCTAAAATCCTTATTAAAGCATATTTCTGAAACAATAATAAAAAGAGAATGGTAGGATTTAATGTCTGCTTTCTAACATCATAGAATAGAATTTTTCAAAATCTATTTGTTTCTGCATTAGCAAATCATAAGTTGTAGGGTACTGAAACTCATAATCTATTTCGTCAATACCTCCGCCGTCATCTATAGATGGTAGGCTTGATATTGCGTCATATACTGTAATAGGTTTAGGCAGAAAGATGTCATCTTCTGAAAAAAGAGGACTCGGCGTTTGTATTTTTATCTCATCTCTGCAACCTATAAGTATAACACGCTTACGCCTTTGCGGAACACCATACTCAGATGCGTTAAGTTTTAAGGGAGTATGAACAAAATAACCACATTCTGCAAATGCCTTTATAATCTCTTTTATTGTTTCTCCGTTTCGCATAGTCAAAATACCTAAAACATTCTCCATTACGAAAAACTTAGGTTTTAGATTTTGCACAACAGACACAAATTCTCTGAATAATAAATTTCTTTTATCATCAGGATTACGCCATCCTGCATAAGAAAATCCTTGACACGGAGGACCGCCCAAAATAACATCTACACTTTTATTTTTACACGCATCAAAAATTTTGTGTTTTATCTCTTCCGATGTTATATCTCCTAATATAAAATTTTCCCTATCCGTATATTTTGAATGGTTCCAAATATTTGTTTGCATAATATTTTGATCCAATTCGTTTACAGCCAAAAGATTAAATCCATTCTGAATAAATCCTTCGGATAATCCGCCGCATCCTGCAAATAAATCTACAAAATTATAACTGTTTAAATGCGGTTTTATAAGCGTTGATATATAACGTGCCAATAAAGGAGGCACTGCATTGCCTATTTGCTTATAAATAGATGTTTTTGTGCCTACAAAACGGAAATCATCAGGAAAAGACTGTAATCTTGCCGCTTCTCTTGTTGAAATAACCCTGTTTTGAGAAGGATGTAGATTGCACCCATTCCCCACTCGGTTATAATAAGTTGATATTGTATAACTCGGCTTATCCCATCTCAAACGCCCGTAATATGTTGTCCTGCCTCCTGTTTTCCGTATTCCGTCAAGTCTTGTATCTCTGACATTCAGAGGAATATCTTGCCAATTTCCGCCTTCTTTAATATATGAGGCAAGTTCTTTTTCTTTTTGCCCCATTTTAAATGCTATATGATTATATATCTTCATCGCCTACTATATGCAATATACTCTATTTCAGTTTTGGACAAACCATACAATAATCCTACATAATTATTTATAACATCTTTTTCCGCTCCTAAAAATTTCTCATCTACTAAATTCAAATCTATTATGGGAAGTTCTGCTAATTCATAATTATTTATATGATTATTAGAACTTGTAAGAGAAAAACGCCAATCCAATATATCACTGTCAAATAATATTTTAAGTTTATTCAATGTATGAACATCTGACGATAAATAATTGCAAGAATTTCCCAGTATATCATTTTCATTGCAAAATATAAAGTTTATTCTCCTTTTTAATGCAATATTTGAAATTTGTTGGCACACCAACCTTTTTCTGTTAAAATCATTATATATATACTCCTCTGATTTTGTTGTAGGAAATGCGTCTAAAACATATTCATTGTTTATATCCTCAATATTGTCTGTTTTAAGCATATTTCCTCGGACTAATCTGTATTTTGTTTTTGACGTTGTGATGTAATTTTTGTATATAGTTAAATCCAATTCACCCCTCTTATTTCTTACATTAGCAATATCCTTTAACTTTTTGAATTTATTTATTTTTTTTAATATTTCCCAATCTGTA